>CALROE020000416.1:0-4393 GCA_943369715.1 Bradyrhizobium ivorense | reverse complement strand
GGTCGATGGCGCGGAAGGCTTCACTGCCGACACTTTCCTCGGCGGGCGGCAACGATACTGACCGGGTCTGTACGGACGGAGCCTGTACCGACGTAGCGTGTTCCGCCTTGGTCGAAGGCAGTACTGTTATCTTGCTGGACATAACCTCTTCCCAAAGCGCTCGGCGTCTACGTGTATGCGGAGCCTGTCGAGGACTGTTGACCTGGATCAAGACTGCTCGCGATGCTGAAGGCGGCAACGCCGGGGCCGTCAATCAGACGAACGAGATCGCCTCCGCCATCTCGAGAATGCGCCGGATTTCGATCAGCGCGCGCTCGAGGTCGGCTTCGGTGGCGGGTGCCCCGAGACAGAGCCGGACGCCGAGGCTTTCGTTTTCCATCCGCCGCAATGTCCCGGGCGGCGCGAGCGTGATGCCGGCTTGCGCTGCCTGCGCGATCAGCGCCGCCAGCGTGCGGCCGGCCGGCAATGGCAGCCAGAGATGAAAGCCCGGAACGGTGTTGGCGGCCGGGAGCCACTCCTTCAGCACCCGCCGGGCGATGGCGTCGCGCGCGACGGCCTTGTCGCGCTTCAGCCTGGCTTGCCGTGCCAGCCCGCCATTGTGGATCAGCCGCGCCACCACTTCGGCCATCACGGGCACCGCCATCCAGCCGGTGGCGCGCAACGCGTTGATGGCGCGATCGCGAAACGCTTCCGGTGCGATCATCGCGGCGATGCGCAGGCCCGGCGCCAGGCATTTGGCAAAGCTGACGATGTAGAAACTGCGTTCGGGAATCAGCCGCGAGATCGGGGGCAGCGGCGGTGACAGCAGATATCCGTAGGCGTCATCCTCCAGCAGCCAGGCATCGTGCCGGCGTACGATCCCGGCGATCTCCTGCCGGCGCGACAGCGGCATCACCGATCCCGTGGGGGTCTGCAGCGTCGGCATGCAATAGAGCACGCGCGCGCGCGTTTCGGTGAATGCGCGATCGAGATTTTCCGGGATCAGCCCGTGCGCGTCGGTGGCGACGCCGTGCAGCCGATAGCCCGATTGCGCCGACAGCGCCAGCATGCCGGAATAGGTGTAGCTCTCGGTCAGCACGGTGTCGCTGGATGCTGCGACCATGCCGAGCGCGATCGACAGCGCATGCTGCCCGCCATGGGTGATGAAGAGCTGGTCGGCATCCGTGGTGACGCCGAGCGAGGTCAGCCAGGTCGCCATCGCCTCGCGATGCCTTGGCAGACCCTGATGCGGCAAATAACCGAGCAGGTTCGACAACTCGCCGTCGGCGACGATGTCCGACAGCACCGATGCAATGACGTCGTCCTCGCCGGTATAGGGCGGGACATTCAGCGCCAGGTTGATCGTCGCCTCCGACGCGCCGGGGCCGCGGGCTTCCGGACGCCGCCGCTGCACGAAGGTGCCGCGGCCGACTTCGCCTGATATCAATCCGCGCTGTTCGGCTTCCGCATAGGCCTTTGAAATGGTCCCGACGCTGAGATCGAGGCGCTGCGCCATGTCACGCTGCGGCAATAGCCGCATGCCGGGCTTGACCCGGCCGGCCCCGATATCGGCCTCGAGGGCGGCAACGAAGGCGAGATAGCGTGGCCCGGGGAGCGAGGCGAGGCTGGGTACCCAGTCGGTCATGTCTCGTTATCCGCGGGACGTCGTTGCGAGTCATTCGTTGAGTAGTACAATTGGAGGATTGTTGCAATATTTGATACAGGTCGATGGTCATTTTTGGCCCGATGTAGTCGTTACAACCGGGTTTGATAGATCTATGGCATTGTTATATTTAGATTTTATCTAAGGTCGCCAGCGATTGTTCATTTGTAAAATTGCACCAACTCAATCACACATAATTCGTCGATTGCCTTAGTTTGGGTTTGACAATTTCCGGCCGTGGCTTCTATCGTTCGAACCAAGGCAGCGCTTCTCACAAGCTGTCCGCAACAATGGGAGCGCGTGTTGAACGGTCCAATCCGGATCCCCGAGGCCGCAAAAGCCTGTAGCGGAAATACGATGCTCTCGGTGCTGTTGCCGGCGATCGCCGGCCTGCTGCTGGGCTAGCGGATGAAGCCTGCACCCTTCGATTATGTCAGGCCGGATACGCTCGCCGAAGCGTGCGCGCTGCTGGCCGGCGACGAGGATGCGCGGATCATCGCCGGCGGGCAAACGCTGGTGCCGATGCTGGCGATGCGGCTGGCGCGTCCGGCCAAACTGATCGATATTTTGCGATTGCCGGAACTTGCGGGGATCCGCGAAGAGGACGGCGCCGTTATCGTCGGCGCCACCACGCGCCAGGCGCAGGCCGAACGCGATCCCGTGATCCGCGCCTCGGTGCCGATGCTGGCGCGGGTGCTGCCCTGGGTCGGACATCCGCCGACCCGCAACCGCGGCACGGTCGGCGGCTCGATCGCCAACGCCGATCCCTCCGCCGAGATCCCGCTGGTCGCCGTTACGCTCGGCGCCGAGATCCTGCTGGCTACTCCGGATGGCCCGGCATCGATGCCCTCGGATGATTTCTTCATCGGGCCGATGCTGACGACGATCGGGCAGGGCGAATGCGTGCGCGCGATCCGCTTTCCGGTCTGGCGACATAAACGCATCGGCACGGGCTTTTTCGAGATCAGCGCGCGCAAGTCGGATTTTGCCTTCGTCGCGGCGGCGGCACAGGTCGCGCTCGACGACGACGGTCACTGCCTCGAAGTCGCGCTCGGCGTTGGCGGCGTCGGCGATCGTCCGTTGCGGCTCGACGTATCCCAGCTCCATGGCAGCAGGCTGGATGCCGCATCGATATCCGACGCGATCAACGCCGCATCCGGCGAACTCGACGCGATGAGCGACCTGCACGCCAGCGCCGCCTATCGCCGCCGTGTCGCGGTCACGCTTGGCATTCGCGCCCTCGAAGCGGCGCGCGACAATGCCACTGCTATGCAAAGGAAAGGCGCGCGATGAAAGTCGATCTGCGCATCAACGGCGTCAGCCGTTCCGCCGATGTCGAGCCGCGCAAGACGCTGCTGGATGTTCTGCGCGAGAATTTCCTGCTCAACGGCACCCATGCCGGCTGCGAGCATGGCGTCTGCGGCGCCTGCACGGTGCTGGTCGATGGCGAGCCGGTGCGCTCCTGCCTGATGTTCGCGGTGCAGGCCGACGGCTACGAGATCACCACCATCGAGGGCCTGGCGCCGGCGCCGGGCGAACTCAGCGTGATCCAGGATGCGTTCTGCGAAACCCATGGCCTGCAATGCGGCTACTGCACGCCCGGCATGATCCTGGCCGCGCACGCTTTGCTGCAGCACACGCTGACGCCGACGCGCGAGGACATCGTCGAGGCGATCTCCGGCAATATCTGCCGTTGCACCGGCTACGGGCAGATCGTCGAGGCGGTGCAGTTCGCCGCCGACCGCCTGCGCGTCGCCAATACTCCGCGCGCGGAGGCATTGGCGGAAAAGCCCGTCGTGGAGACGAAATGAGCGCCGATCCCGCCGCCTTCCGTTTTGTCTCGGTCAACCGTCGGGTTCGCGAGGACCGCCGCTTCGTCGCGGGGCAGGGCTACTTCGTCGCCGATGTCGCGCTCGAAGGCCTGCTGCATGTCGCGATCTTGCCGTCGCAGCATCCGGCCGCGCGCATCGTCTCGATCGATGCCTCGGCGGCGCTGGCGATGCCGGGCGTGCATTATGTGCTGACAGGCGATGAGCTCGCGGCGGCGACCGATCCGCTGATGAACGGGCTGGATACGCCGAATGTCCGCCGTCATTCGCTCGCGGTCGGGCAGACGCGTTATGCCGGCGAATGGGTGGTAGCCGTGGTCGCGGAAACCCGTGCGCTCGCCGAGGACGCCACCGAAAAGGTTCGCGTCATTTATGAGCCGCTGCCGTTCGTCATGACTGCAGAAGAGGCCCTGAAGCCGGACAGCCCGCCGGTACATCCCGCGCATGGTTCCAACGTCCTGCTCGACCGCACCTTCGTGTGGGGCGAAGTCGACAGGCATTTTGCCGAAAGCCCTCGAAAACTGTCGTTCCGTGTCACCTGGGGACGCAGCTCTACCGTCCCCATCGAGACGTTTGGCGTCGCCGCATCCTGGGATCCGTGGCGCGACATGCTCGACGTCTGGGCCTCGATCCAGATGCCGAAATACCCCGATCAGATCGCGCGCGCCCTGCGCATCCCCGCCAATAACGTCCGGGTCCATCAGGACGTCGACGTCGGCGGCAGCTACGGCGTCAAGCGCGGCATCAAGCAGACCGTGCTGGTGGCGCATCTGGCGCGGCGGCTCGGCCGCCCGGTGCGCTTGATCGAGGACCGGCTGGAAAACATGCGCGGCGGCGACGCCCATGGCCCGGAGCGCATTTTCGACGTCGATGTCGCCTTCAACGATGACGGCATCGTCAGGTCGATGAAGATCCGCGCGCT
>CALROE020000415.1:0-4404 GCA_943369715.1 Bradyrhizobium ivorense | reverse complement strand
TCAATCTCGGCACCGCGCTCGCGGCGATCGGGGAGCGGGTGCTGATCGTTGACCTCGATCCGCAGGGCAACGCCTCCACCGGTCTCGGCATCGACCGTCGCAGCCGCAGCTGCTCGACCTATGACGTGCTGATCGGCGAGGCGCCGCTGCGCGACGCCGTGGTGGCGACCGCGGTGCCGCGGCTGCATATCGCGGCCTCGACGATGGATCTTTCCGGCCTCGAGCTCGAACTCGGCTCGACCCGCGACCGCGCCTTCCGCCTGCGCGATGCGATCGCCGCCCTGAACACCGACGCCGCGCCGGATGCCGATTACACCTATGTGCTGATCGACTGTCCGCCGTCGCTCAACCTTCTCACCGTCAATGCGATGGCGGCTTCCGATGCCATCCTGGTGCCGCTGCAATGCGAGTTCTTCGCGCTCGAAGGCCTGTCGCAATTGCTGCAGACGGTGGAGCAGGTGCGCTCCACCCTCAATCCCAATCTGTCGATCCACGGCATCGTGCTGACCATGTTCGACTCGCGCAACAATCTGTCGAACCAGGTCGTCGCCGACGTGCGGCAGTTCATGGGCGCCAAGGTCTACAACACCATGATCCCGCGCAACGTGCGCATCTCCGAGGCGCCGTCCTATGGCAAGCCGGTGCTGGTGTACGATCTCAAATGCGTCGGCAGCGAAGCCTATCTCAAGCTCGCCACCGAAGTGATCCAGCGCGAGCGCGAGCTGCGCACGCATTGAAGCCAGCGATGTCATTCCGGACAATCCGCGTCAGCGGATTGATCCGGAATCTCGAGATGCTGAAGTGACATAACCTCTGGATTCCGGGTACGCGCGATGCGCGCCCCGGAATGACGGTGGTGACGAGACGAAGTGAAACAGGAGCGTTGCGTGAATCCAAGGGAGCTGGCGATGGCCGATGAAGCGCGTTCGCGACTGGGCCGCGGTCTTGCAAGTCTGATCGGTGATGTCGGCGGCGAGGCCGCGCATCTGGAACGGCCGCGTTCGCAGCGCAAGGTCCCGATCGAATTCCTCAAACCCAATCCGCGCAATCCGCGCCGGACTTTTTCCGATGCCGAACTCGGCGAACTCTCGGACTCGATCAAGCAGCATGGCGTGATCCAGCCGATCGTGGTGCGTCCGGTCAAGGGTGCGAACGATCGCTTCGAAATCATCGCCGGCGAACGGCGCTGGCGCGCCTCGCAGATTGCCGGACTGCACGAAGTGCCGATCGTGCCGGTCGACGTCAGCGACAGTGACGCGCTCGAGATCGCGATCATCGAAAACGTGCAGCGCGAAGATCTCAATGCGCTGGAAGAGGCGCAGGGCTATCATGCGCTTTCCAACGAATTCAAACGCAGCCAGGAAGAGATCGCCAAGATCGTCGGCAAGAGCCGCAGCCATGTCGCCAACATGATGCGGCTGACCAAGCTGCCGGCCGAGGTGCAGGCCTACATTGCGCTGGGGCAGCTATCCGCAGGGCATGCGCGCGCCTTGATCGGTGTCCCCGATCCGGTGGCGGCGGCAAAACGCATCGTCGAGGAAGGCCTCAACGTGCGCCAGGCCGAGGCATTGGCCCATGACGAAGGCGTTCCGGAACGCAAGCCGCAGAAGGCCCGCGGCGGCAAGGTGAAGAACCCCGACACGGTCGCGCTCGAGAAGCGCGTCAGCGACGCGCTGGGTCTCGCGGTCAGCATCGATCACCGCGATCCCGCTGGCACGGTGCATATCCGATATAGCGACCTCGACCAGCTCGACGAGATTTTGCGCAGGCTGGACGCGACGGGGTAGTTTGTCACTCCGGGGCGCGCGCAAGCGCGAACCCGGAATCTCGCTGGAACAACTTCTGGATTCCGGGTTCGCTCGCTTCACTCGCGCCCCGGAATGACGTCCTGCCTGGAATACTCATCCCCGCCGCTTGGCATTCACCGCGATCGCCATCAGCGCGCGCTGAGCTATCGCGGCGGCCAGCGTCGACTGCTTGCGCGACTCCAGCGCGGCGGTCGCGAGTTGTTCGATGATTCCGACCAGCCGCGCCGAGCTGAAATTCCGCAGCGCCACCTCGGCACTCGGCTTCCGGGAAAAATGCAGCCGCGGGAATCCGCTGTCGAGCAGGGTCGATACCGGCGTGCCCTCGGCCACCGCGAGGCTGGTCTTGTGCAGCCAGGCGGCATGGCGCTGCGCTGCTGAAATGATCATGCCCGGATAGGTACCGGCCACCATGGCCTTGGCGAATTCGGTTTCCACCAGATCCGGCTTTCCCGCGAAGGCGCCGTCGACGATCGGGTCGATCTTGAGCTCGGAGGCGTCGGCCACCACCGCCATCACGTCGTCGAGCGCAACCTCGCGCCCGCCATGCGAGTACAGCGCGAGCTTTTTCAGTTCGTTGCGCGAGGCCTGGCGGTCGCCGCCGAGCAGCGACATCAGGACCGCGCGGGCATCGGCGGCGATGCTCAGATTCGAGACCCGCAGCTCGCTGTCGATCAATCGCGCGAGCGCGCCGGCGTCGTCGGCATAGCAGGCGATCGCGACCGCGGTCCTGGCGCGCTCGCAAGCCTTGCGCAGCGGCGATTCGGCCCTCAGTTCGCCGGCCTCGATCACGATGCGGCAATCCTTCAAGGGAGAATCCGCCAGCGTGTCGACTCCGCTGGCGAAATTGCGCGAGCCGGCGCGGACGCGAATGGCGCGGCGGCCGCCGAACATCGGTATGGTCATCGCTTCATCGACCAGCCGCGACGGCTCGGCCGAGAGTTCGTCGCCATCGAGCCGCACCAGCGAGAACGGATCATTGGGATCGTCGACCGCGGACGCCAGCAGCGCATCGGCGCGTTCGCGCACCAGGCCGGCATCGGGACCGTACAGCAGGATGATGGGACGCGCCGGGTCGGGCCGGGCGAGAAAAGCGTCGATCTCTTTTCCGCGAAGCGCGACCATTGCGAGATCCTTGCCGTCATTCCGGGACATGCGTCTTCGCATGGACCCGGAATCTCGATCGAACTAAATTACCTCTGGATTCCGGGTTCGCGCTTTGCGCGCCCCGGAATGACGGTCAGGTACCCGCGACGAAGAACGACGCCAGCCGGGTCTGGATGTTTTCCGCGATCTCGTGGGCGGCGCGATCCTCGGCGTCGCGGAAGGCGCGGGCGCGGGCGAAGCGCTGCAGCTGGCCGGGAATGTCGTAGGACACCCGCGCGAACGTCGTTCCGGTCATGACCGATTTGTTGGTGGCGAGATCGATCAGATTGTACTGGGCGTCGATGCCGTAATTCTCGCTGGATGGCAGCGCGGTGGCGGGATCGAGCATCAGCGACGAGCGGCTGGTGCCGAATCGCAGCACCAGTCTGTGCGTCGGCGGCATGCCGGTGGCGTTGCCATAGAGCTTGAACTTCAGCGCGTTGCGGATTTCGACCTGGACCCGCGCCTCGCGCGAGGCGTTGGGCTTGTCGACCGGCGGGACGTCCACGCCCATCAGCTTTTCGCGCAGGCCGGGGGTGCCGTCGCTACGCTCGGCATACATCGGCTGAAAGCAGCCGGCCGTCAGCGCCGCCAGGGCGGCCACGACCAGAAGCCGAGCAGCGATGCGGGTTTTAGCCAACGACATTCACGATCCTCATGGGAACAACGATCACCTTGCGCACGGCGTTACCGCCGAGGGCCTGTTTTACCGCATCGAGAGCCAAAACGGCAGCCTCAATTTCCGGATTTTGGGCGCCCCGTGGCACGGTTACATCACCCCGTTTCTTGCCGTTGACCTGGACCACCAGCGTCACGGTGTCTTCAATCAACAAATCGCGTTCGATTTGGGGCCAATTGGCCTCTGAAATCAGCCCCTTCTGGCCCATGACCGTCCAGCACTCCTCCGCCAGATGCGGCATCATGGGCGCGAACAGTTGAACAAGGATGACCGCGGCTTCCCGGACCGACCAGGCCAGATCCGGCGAGGGCTGGCCTTCCCGGGCCAAAACCTCGGCCAGCACGTTAGTGAATTCGCGGATATGGGCGAGGCAGACGTTGAAATGCAGCTTTTCGATGCCGGTGGAGACCTTGTCCAGCGCGCCATGGGCCGCCTTGCGCAGGGCCAGCGCGTCGGCGCCGAACGCTGCCGGGCGTGCCGCGGGTGCGGATTTGGCGATTTCGGCCGACTCGTTCACCAGCCGCCACAGCCGCTGCACGAACCGCGAGGCGCCCTGCACCCGCTCGTCGCTCCAGATCACGTCGCGGTCCGGCGGCGAATCCGACAGCATGAACCAGCGCGCCACGTCGGCGCCGTAGGTCGCGATGATGTCGTCGGGATCGACCGTGTTCTTCTTCGACTTCGACATCTTCTCGATGGCGCCGACGGTGATGTCTTCGCCCGTGGTCAGCAGGATGGCGCGCTTGCCGTTGCCGCCGGCCTCGATCCTGACCT
>CALROE020000414.1:0-4406 GCA_943369715.1 Bradyrhizobium ivorense | reverse complement strand
CAGATCGTCGGCGAGATCGACGACGAGCATGACAGCGACGAGCCACCGGCGATCGTGCGGCAGGCGGACAATTCCTTCATCGCCGACGCGCGCGCCAGCCTCGACGACGTCCGCACCATGATCGGCGAGGAGTTCGTCACCGGCGAGGCCGGCGAGGAAGTCGAAACCCTCGGCGGCTATCTCGTGACCCATGTCGGCCGCCTGCCGGTACGCGGCGAAGTCATTTCCGGCCCCGGCAATTTCGAGATCGAGGTGCTCGACGCCGATCCGCGGCGCGTCAAGCGGCTGCGCATCGCCACCCGCAAGGAGCGCCCCGTGGCGCGGCCGACGCGCGAGAGCCGCCGCCGCGACTCCGCGGCGGAGGCTGGCCAGCCGCAGGCCAACGACAATGCGAGCCCGCGATCCGGCGATGGAGCCGGGTCGCAGTGATCGCAGCAGACAAACTCCGCGCCGCCATTCTGGCGATCCTTCTGGCATGGGGCTGGAAGCGCGCCGCCATCGCGCTGATCGCAGGTGCGCTGTCGGCGCTGGCGATGGCGCCGTTCAATGCATGGCCGGTGCTGTTTCTGACCTTTCCGGTAATGGTCTGGCTGATCGATGGCGCCGGCGCCGGACGCTGGCGCGGCGTGCCGGCGGCGGCGATGGCGGGCTGGTGGTTCGGCCTCGGCTATTTCGTGCCGGGCCTGTACTGGATCGGCTACGCGTTCCTGGTCGATGCCCCCACCTTCGCCTGGCTGTTGCCGTTCGCCGTGCTGGGCCTGCCCGCCTATCTCGCGCTGTTCACCGCACTCGGTTTCGCGCTGGCGCGGCTGATCTGGACCCGGGAAGGCACACGGGTGATCGCGCTCGCGGCCAGCCTGACGTTGAGCGAATGGCTGCGCGGTCAGATGCTCACGGGCTTTCCCTGGAATGCATTCGGCTATGCGCTGACCGAGCCGCTGGCGCTGGCGCAGACGGCGTCGCTGATCGGCCTGTGGGGCCTGACGTTTCTGAGCGTTGCGATCTTCGCCAGCCCCGCGACCCTGATCGATGGCGGCACCCGCGGGCGACGGCCGTGGATCGCGCCGGTCATGGCGCTGGCGCTGCTGGTGGCGATGGGGATTTTCGGCGGCGTGCGCCTGGCGCTGCAGCCGACCGCACTGGTCGCCAAGGTCAAGCTGCGTATCATGCAGCCCAACCTGCAGCAGGACGTCAAATTCAACTACGCCGCCAAGGCGGAGGTGATGCAGAAATATCTTGCGCTGTCCGACCGCGCGTCCGGGCCGCAATCCACCGGCGTGCGCGACGCCAGCATCCTGATCTGGCCGGAATCAGCGTTTCCGTTTTTCCTGACGCGCGAAGCCGATGCGATGGCGCAGATCGCCGAGCTGTTGCCCAGGGGCACCGTCCTGATCACCGGCTCGGTGCGGGCGCCCGATCTGCCGCCCGGCGTCCGGGTCACCCGCGCCTATAATTCAATCTATGTCATCGATCATGACGGCAGCGTGCTGTCGGTCTACGACAAGGTGCATCTGGTGCCGTTCGGCGAGTATCTGCCTTTCCAGGACTGGATGGAAAAGCTCGGCTTCGTGCAGCTCACCAGAGTTCAGGGCGGATTCATTGCGGGCGCACGGCGCCGTCCGATGGAATTGCCGGGCGCGCCGCGCATGCTACCGCTGATTTGTTATGAAGCGATCTTTCCCGGTTACGTTGCGTCGCGCGACGATCGTGCGGGCTGGATGATCAACCTGACCAATGATGGCTGGTTCGGAAATTCTACCGGGCCCTATCAGCACCTGCAGCAGGCGCGCGTTCGCGCGATCGAACAGGGGCTGCCCGTGGTTCGTGCGGCCAACACCGGAATCTCCGCAGTCATCGATCCCGTGGGGCGTGTTACCGCACGGCTCGGCCTCGGCGTCGAAGGTGTACTGGATGCCAGCCTGCCCGCGGCCATTGCGCCGACGATTTACACGCGTATTGGCGACATTCCCGCCGCGATCATGGTCGCCGCCGGCCTGCTCATCGTGCTTCGCCGTCGTGTCGTTAAGCGCATTTAGACCCCTGCGCGTTCATACTTGGTTTCGGTTACCGAACAGAAAAACCGTCTCGCAAAAATCCACCAGTTGACAGACCGACCAAGCCATTCGCATTCTGCGCCCGCTCATCGAGAGCGAGTCAGTTCTTTGCTCAATGTTTCCGCATTCGTGCCGAAGCTTCGGAGCAAGATTTGACGATGCTGGCGCCTGAGGCCTAACTTCCCTGCCTCATCCTGCAGGCGTAATCCCAAGGAGTGTTGGAAATGTCGACTAAAGCGCCCAACCCTGTTGACAGATATGTCGGCAGTCGAGTGCGCATGCGCCGCATCATGCTCGGCATGAGCCAGGAAAAGCTCGGCGAAGCATTGGGCCTCACATTCCAGCAGGTGCAGAAATACGAAAAGGGCACCAACCGGGTCGGGGCGAGCCGCATTCAGCAAATTTCAGAAATTCTTCAGATTCCGGTCTCGTTCCTGTTCGAGGGAGGCCCCAGCGGCACCGCCTCTACCGGCGACTTCAGCGAAGGGACCTCGCCGGCTTACGTTTCCGATTTCCTCGCGACCTCGGAGGGGTTGGCATTGACCCGGGCGTTCACGCGGATCACCGATGTCAAGCTTCGGCGCAGCATTGTCGAGCTGGTCGAGCAGATCGCGACGCGCGAGGCGCCCGACAAGCGCTGAAGGCCCGCCGTCATTCCCCGATGCGCGCCACGCATCATTCGATGCGCACCAGCGCATCGCGAGGTTCGCGCTGGTGTGCGCGCCGGAATGGCGATAGTGGAATCCTTCTAAATTGGGCTTCAACATGCTGACCACAGCCGATCCTTTCGATTCCAAAGCCATTCTCGACGGCATCCGCCGCTGGGTCGAGATCGAGACGCCGACCGAAGCGCCCGGGCAGGTCAACAAGCTCGCGACCATGGTCGCGGACGGCTATCGCGAATTGCCGGTTGCAATCGAGCGGGTCGCGGGACATTCCGGCTGCGGCGATCATCTCGTGGTGCGTTCGTCATGGGGCCAGGATGAGCCGGGAATCCTGGTGCTGAGCCATCTCGATACGGTCCATCCCATCGGATTCATCGAGCGGCTGCCGTTCCGGGTGGAGGGCGACATCGCCTTCGGCCCCGGCATCTACGACATGAAGGGCGGGGCCTACCTCGCCTATCACGCGTTCAAGCGGCTCTGCGCCAGCGGCGAGCGTCCGCCGCTTGGTGTGACCCAGCTGTATGTTTCCGATGAGGAGATCGGCAGCCCGACCTCGCGCGCGCTGATCGAATCCGAGGGGCGCAAGGCCAAATATGTGCTGGTGACCGAGCCTGCCCGCGACGGCGGCAAGATCGTCACCGGACGCAAGGGCGTCGCGCGGTTCGACATCGCCATCAAGGGCGTCCCCGCCCATGCCGGCACCAGGCCCGAGGACGGCCGCAGCGCGATCCGCGAACTCGCCAATGTCATCCTCACCCTGGAAGCCATGAACGACCTGAAACGCGGCATCAGCGTCAATGTCGGCGTCGTCAGAGGCGGCACTAGGCCGAACGTCGTTGCGGAAGAAGCCTATGCCGAAGTCGATCTTCGCGTGCCGACGATTGCGGATGCCGACGATCTCGTGGCCAGAATCCTGAACCTGAAATCCCGAACCGAGGGCGTCAGCGTCAAGGTGTCGGGCGAATTGAACCGGCCGCCCTACGAGAAGGGCAATGCCGGCGCAGCGCTTTACGAACACGCCAGGGAGCTCGCCGCGGAAATCGGTTTCGATCTGGTCGACACCTTCACCGGTGGCGGCTCCGACGGCAATTTCACCGCGCCGCATACCGCGACGCTCGACGGCCTCGGCGTCGATGGCCAGGGCGCACACACCCATTACGAGCAGATGTACATTTCGTCGATCGAGCCGAGGGCGCGGCTGTTGTATCGGCTGTACCAGACGCTGCGATGAGCATCGCCACCCTCGATCCCGATGACCGCGTCACATCGCCCGACGACGCCGCGGCCGAGCACCGGCACGGCTCGTTCTTCGGGCGGCGCAAGGGCCACAAATTGCGCTCGCACCAGGCCGACCTGATCGCGCAGCTGCTGCCCCGCCTGGCGCTCGACATCACCGCTCCCAGCCCCGCCAGCCTCGCCGAGCTGTTTGACCCTGCGATCGACCATGTCAGGCTCGAAATCGGGTTCGGCGGCGGCGAGCATCTGATCGCCGAAGCGCTGGCCTTTCCAGCTACCGGCTTCATCGGCTGCGAGCCCTATGTCAACGGCATGGCGAAAATCCTGACGCAGATCGAGGCCAACAACATCGGCAATATCAGGCTGTTCGCGGGCGACGCCGCCGAGCTGGTCGCCTGGGCGCCGCCGCAGTCGCTTGAGCGAATCGACCTGATCCACCCCGATCCATGGC
>CALROE020000413.1:0-4421 GCA_943369715.1 Bradyrhizobium ivorense | reverse complement strand
GGCGAAGGACCAGCTGGTGCGGTTCGGCACCAAATGGCTCGATCTCGAGGCGCAGGCGCTACGCGACGACGAGGGCAACGAGCATCCGCTGACCGCCTCCGAATTCGGCCTGCTCAAGGTGTTCGCGGCCAATCCAAAGCGGGTGCTGTCGCGCGAGCGGCTGCTGGAGCTGGCCAATGCGCGCGACGCCGAGGCGTTCGACCGCGCGGTGGACCTGCGCATCATGCGCATCCGGCGCAAGATCGAGATCGATCCGACCAAGCCGGCGGTGATCCGCACCATCCGCGGCGGCGGCTACTTGTTTTCGCCGGTCGGCGAGAAGGGGTGAGCCCTCCGTCGTCACCCCGGCCGCCGCCCAGTAGGAATTCAGGCGCGCCGGCCGGGACGACACCTGTATTGCTGAAGCGGCCGGCTTCACGATTCTGCCGCAAGAGCATCCATACGCACCAGAACGAGAATCGTTCCCCGCCCCCAACCTGCGATGCCCCTCGCGGCCAACTTTGTGAAATCATTCACATTTCCCCCTCGAATGTTTCGTCGCTGACCGCGCGATGAAACAATTCTTTTGCGCATGAAACCATTTTCCCGTTGGCGTGCAGACGTCCCGAAACCGGGGTTAACTATCACTCCGCTCCAACGAAACGCCGCCAATGGCGAATACCAGGAGCGTGTCATGCAGAACGTCGTCGCGATCAACGCCGCAGCCCGCCAAGGCATCATTGCCGCCCAGGCGACCTCGGATGAAATGCTGCTGGAGAGCATTTCCGATGGCGGCCGGACCGCGATGCATATCCTTTACTCCCGTCACAACGTGCGGGTTTACCGCTTCATCCTGCGCATCGTGCGCGACACCACCATGGCCGAAGACCTCGTCAGCCAGGTTTTCCTCGACGTGTGGCGCACCGCCGCCCAGTTCGAGGGCCGTTCGCAGGTCTCCACCTGGCTGTTGTCGATCGCCCGCTTCAAGGCGTTGACCGCACTGCGCCAGCGCCGCCACGAGGACATCGACCAGGAAGACGTGCTCGAAATCGCCGACCAGTCCGACACCCCGGAAGCCTCACTGGACCGCAGCACGACCTCGGCGATCCTGCGCGCCTGCGTCGCCAAGCTGTCGCCGGCGCACCGCGAGATCATCAACCTCGTCTACTACCACGAGAAGTCGGTGGAAGAGGCCGGCGCCATCATCGGCATTCCCCAGAGCACGGTGAAGACCCGGATGTTCTACGCCCGCAAACAGCTTGCAGACTTGCTTAAGGGCGCCGGCGTCGACAGCCTCGCGGCGTAAAATCGAGTAATTTCAGCTAGTTGACAGGAGTTCAGGGGCGAAAAGCGGGCTTTGTGACGGCGGAAAAGCTTACCTCCGACGAAACAATTGAAACAAATCACGACATCACCCGGAAAAACTCAGCCCCTATACCGATCATCAGCAACGCAACGCAAACGCCGGACAGGAGAACGAACATGCTGAAGCCTTCCTTCCGCCTCTTCATTATCCCGCTCGGCGCGGTCTGCACCCTGGCCTCGCTGTCCGCCCAGAACACCGCCCCCCGCGCCCAGCGCGACACCGGAACGATGTTGGTCCGCGAGCAAGTGGTCGATTGCAGCAACAAGAATCCCTCGGAGGTCTGCGTGATCTCCTACGACAGCGAGACCACCCGCTGATTTGAGATTTTCTGGCCTACCAAGTCTTCTAACCTTCCAAGTTACCTCCAACGACCCGGACGGGATGCCCCCCTCCGGGTCGCTCTGTTTTTGGGGACCGCTAACGGCGCCGAGACCGGCCCAGCCGGTCTTCTCACAAACACGTGACGCTGCCGGCGCGCGGTCGAGGTAACGCCGCAGCCCGGCAGCCCGAAGGACGATTGAGATCTCTCGCGCGGCCACACGGCCCGATCGAGGATCATTCGATAGGTCCTGTTCGTTGCTCAGCCTCGTTCTCGCGTTGCTCGCCGGAATCGTCACCATCGCGGCGCCCTGCACGCTGCCGATGTTGCCGATCCTGCTCGGCGCTTCGGTCGGCCAGACCGGCAAGGTGCGCCCGGCGATGATCGCGGCAGGTTTTGTCATGTCGTTTTCCGCCACGGCGCTGGCGCTGAGCGCGATCACCCGCATCTTCGACTTCGATCCCAACAGCCTGCGCACCGCCGCGACCGTGCTGCTGCTCGGCTTCGGGCTCTTGATGATCTGGCCCACGCCGTTCGAATGGCTTTCGGTCCGGCTCAACGGGCTGGTCGGATCAGGGCCGGCCGGCGGCGCCGCGTCGCGCAAAGGAAATCTCGAGGGCAATCTCGGCGGATTTGTGCTGGGCACCACGCTCGGCCTGGTCTGGACGCCCTGCGCCGGTCCGGTGCTGGGCTCGATCCTGACCGTGGTCGCGACCTCCACGGACACCACATGGGCCAGCGTGCTGCTGATTGTCTACGCCATCGGTGCCGCGATCCCGATGCTGGCGATCGCCTATGGCGGCCAGGCTGTCACCACGCGGGTTCGCAGCGTCGCGCGCATTTCCCCCAAACTGCAACAGGGGTTCGGCGCCATCGTGATCGCCTTCGCGATCGCCTCCTGGTTTCAATACGACACGCTGATCGTGGCGTGGCTGACCGGATTTTATCCGAGCGGCCAGCTCGGCCTCTGACCCAAGCTCAACCCCGAATGGAGTTTCCGATGACAAAACGTTTCCTCGCCGCCACCGCTTCCGTGTTTTCCCTTGGCCTGATCGGCGCCGCCAGCCTCGGCTTCGGCGGCGAGACCGTGCGCGATACCACGGCTCCCTTTGCGGTGGCAGCGTCCCAAGGCACAGCCCCCGACTTCACCGGCATCGGCAAATGGTTCAATTCCGCGCCGCTCAACGTCGCGGATCTGCGCGGCAAGGTCGTACTGGTGAATTTCTGGACCTATGGCTGCGTCAACTGCATCAACGCGCTGCCGCATGTGGTCGCGCTCAACGAGAAGTACAAGGACCGCGGCCTCGTCGTGGTCGGCGTCCACACCCCGGAATTCCCGTTCGAGCGATCGGCCTCCAACGTGCAGGCTGCGCTGAAGCGGCACGGCATCACCTATCCGGTGGCGCAGGACAATGATTCCAAGACCTGGAACGCGTGGCGCAACCAGTATTGGCCGGCGCAATACATCATCGACAAGAACGGCAAGGTCGTGTTCCAGCACGCCGGCGAGGGCCAGTACGAACAGATCGACCGCACCGTTGCGCGGCTGCTGAATGCGAACAGCTGAGCAGACGCTCCGATCTGTCGTTCCGGGGCGCGCGCAAGCGCGAACCCGGAACCTCGAGATTCCGGGTTCGACGCTACGCGTCGCCCCGGAATGACGATGCAATGGAGCGCGCCACCGCGGGAACCTGCCATTCGCTCGCCGCGATATCCCTGTCACAGATTGCATGGTATCCAGAAAGCACGATCCAACCTTGACGGATGGTGCCGATGTTCGAGGGCTGGGATGCCGTGGTGCTGGCGCGGGCGCAGTTCGCCTTCACGATGTCGTTTCACATCGTGTTCCCCGCTTTTTCGATCGGGCTTGCCAGCTATCTCGCGGTGCTGGAGGCGCTCTGGCTGTGGACCGGGCGCGAGGTCTTCATCAACCTGTTCAATTACTGGCTGAAGATTTTTGCCGTCGCGTTCGGCATGGGCGTGGTCTCGGGCATCGTGATGTCCTACCAGTTCGGCACCAACTGGTCGGCGTTCTCCGACAAGACCGGCCCTGTGATCGGTCCCCTGATGGCCTACGAGGTGCTGACCGCCTTCTTCCTCGAGGCGGGGTTTCTCGGCGTCATGCTGTTCGGCCTGGAGCGGGTCGGCCACCGCCTGCATTTCCTCGCGACCTTGATGGTCGCCGTGGGCACGCTGATCTCGACGTTCTGGATCCTGTCGGCCAATTCCTGGATGCAGACGCCGGCCGGCTACGCCATCAACGCCGAGGGCCAGTTCATCGCCGCCGACTGGTTCAAGGTGATTTTCAACCCGTCATTTCCCCATCGCCTCGTCCACATGGTGCTGGCGGCGTATCTGACCACCGCGTTGGTGGTCGGCGCCGTCGGCGCGTTTCATTTGCTGCGCGACCCGCATCTGGCGGGACCTCGCGTGATGTTTTCGATGGCGATGTGGATGGCCACGCTGGTGGCGCCGATCCAGATTTTCGCCGGCGACCAGCACGGCCTCAACACGCTGGAGCACCAGCCGGTAAAAATCATGGCGATGGAAGGCCATTTCTACAGCCACAAGGACGGCGCGCCGCTGATCCTGTTCGGCTGGCCGGACCAGGCCGCCGGCAAGGTTAAATACGCCATCGAAGTTCCGAAGCTGGGTTCGCTGGTCCTGAAACATTCACTAGACGCGCCGATGGCCGGCCTCGACACCGTGCCGCGCGAAAACTGGCCACCGGTGGCCATCACTTTCTGGTCGTTCCGG
>CALROE020000412.1:0-4422 GCA_943369715.1 Bradyrhizobium ivorense | reverse complement strand
TATACGCTTTTTATCGTCTGGCGGCTTGGCACAAAGCTTGAATAGTTTGTGCCGACGCCATTGATGCCGTCCCTCGAAACCAATCATCCGAATTGTGAAACCGCCAGACCGGGGCCTCCCCGGAGCGCGCCTCCATGCGCTTCTCACGGTGACACCGGACGGACGGCCAAACCGACGCAAAGGACGCCAGCGCCCATGACGAAGCCTACCGACCCAACTTCCCGCCCCGGCGTCAGCCGCCGTCAGCTCCTCAAGGCGACTGGGGGAACGGCAGCCCTGCTCGCCGCCGCCCGGATGAACTTCCCCGCCGGCGCCTTCGCGCAGGGCGCGGGCCCGGAAGTGAAGGGCGCCAAGCTCGGCTTCATCGCGCTCAGCGATGCCGGTCCGCTGTTCGTGGCCAAGGACAAGGGCCTGTTCGCCAAGCACGGCATGCCCGACGTCGAGGTGCTGAAGCAGGCGTCGTGGGGTACCACGCGCGACAACCTCGTGCTCGGCTCGGAAGGCAACGGCATTGACGGCGCGCATATCCTGACGCCGATGCCGTATCTGATCTCGTCCGGCAAGGTGACCCAGAACAATCAGCCGACGCCGATGTACATTCTGGCGCGGCTGAATCTGGATGCGCAGTGCATTTCGGTCTCCAGCGAATACGCCGATCTCAAGATCGGCCTGGACGCCAAGCCGTTCAAGGAAGCGCTGGACAAGAAGAAGGCCGCCGGCAAGTCGATCAAGGCGGCGATGACGTTCCCGGGCGGCACCCACGATCTGTGGCTGCGCTACTGGCTCGCCGCCGGCGGCATCGATCCCGACAAGGACATCGAAACCATCACGGTGCCGCCGCCGCAGATGGTCGCCAATATGAAGGTCGGCACCATGGACTGCTTCTGCGTCGGCGAGCCGTGGCCCGGCCAGCTCGTGCACCAGAAGATCGGCTACACCGCGCTCAACACCGGCGAGATATGGAACAAGCACCCCGAAAAATCCTTCGCGATGCGCTCGGCCTGGGTCGACAAGAATCCGGTCGCCGCGAAAGCCATCACCATGGCGGTCCTGGAAGCCCAGCAGTGGGCCGACAAGGCCGAGAACAAGGAAGAACTTGCGACCATCATGGGCAAGCGGCAGTGGATCAACTGCCCGGTCGAGGACATTCTCGATCGCGCCAGGGGCAAGTTCGACTACGGCACCGGAAAGGTGGTCGAGAACTCGCCGCATATCATGAAGTACTGGCGCGACTTCGCCTCCTATCCCTTCCAGAGCCACGATCTCTGGTTCATGACCGAGGACATCCGCTGGGGCAAATTCGAGCCCGGCTTCGACTCAAAGGCGCTGATCGCCAAGGTCAACCGCGAGGATATCTGGCGGGACGCCGCCAAGGCGCTCGGCGTCGCCGCTTCCGACATCCCGGCATCCAAGTCGCGCGGCAAGGAGACCTTCTTCGACGGCAAGGTGTTCGATCCGGAAAATCCGGCGGCGTATCTGAAGTCCCTGTCGATCAAGCGCGTCGAGGTCTGATCCAAGCCGGACCGCACGCCGGCGTGCGGTCCGCCCATCGAACACGGAGAGATACTCCCGATGAATATGCATGCCCTGAAGACCGAACCCGAAGCGCCGGCAAATGCGGTGGTGGTTGCGACCACCGCGGCGCCGGTCGTCGCGATGACGCCGAAGCGAGCGCCGCGCGGCGAGAAATACGCCAGGATGGCAAAGGAGACCGCGGTGCGCGTGGTGCCGCCGCTGATCGTGCTGGCACTCGGCATGCTGTTCTGGGAGCTGGTCTGCCAGCGCGCCGGCTCGACGCTGCCGCCGCCCTCGCGCGTGTTCAAGGAAACCAAGGAACTGATCTTCGATCCGTTCTTCGACCGCGGCGGCATCGACAAGGGGCTGTTCTGGCACCTGTCTGCCAGCCTGCAGCGCGTCTTTCTCGGCTATTCGCTGGCGGCGATCGCCGGCATCGCGCTCGGCACCCTGGTCGGTCAGTCGGTCTGGGCGATGCGCGGGCTCGATCCGATCTTCCAGGTGCTGCGCACCATTCCGCCGCTGGCCTGGCTGCCGCTGTCGCTGGCCGCGTTCCGTGACGGCCAGCCCTCGGCGATCTTCGTGATCTTCATCACCTCCATCTGGCCGATCATCATCAACACCGCGGTCGGCATCCGCAACATCCCGCAGGATTACCGCAACGTCGCCGCGGTCGTTCAGCTCAACCCGCTGGAATTTTTCTGGAAGATCATGATCCCGGCGGCGGCGCCCTACATCTTCACGGGTTTGCGCATCGGCATCGGCCTGTCCTGGCTCGCCATCGTGGCGGCGGAAATGCTGATCGGCGGCGTCGGCATCGGCTTCTTCATCTGGGATGCCTGGAACTCGTCGCACATCAGCGAAATCATCCTGGCGCTGTTCTACGTCGGCATCATCGGCTTCGTGCTCGATCGCATCATCGCGGGCATGGCGCAGTTCGTCACCCGCGGCACCGCGCTGAACTGAAGGAACATGGCCATGCACCCCTATCTCAAGCTCGATCACATCGACAAGGTCTTCACCCGCGGCAACGCCTCGACCGAGGTGCTGAAGGACATCAACCTGACGATCGACAAGGGCGAGTATGTCTCCATCATCGGGCATTCCGGCTGCGGCAAGTCCACGCTGCTCAACATCGTGGCCGGCCTCACCAGCACCACGATGGGCTGCGTGCTCCTGGAAAACCGCGAGGTCAACTCGCCGGGTCCGGATCGCGCGGTGGTGTTCCAAAACCACAGCCTGCTACCCTGGCTCACGGTCTACGAAAACGTCCGGCTCGGCGTCGACAAGGTGTTCGCCTCGAGCAAGACCCGCGGCGAGCGCGATGCCTGGACCATGCACAATCTCAATCTGGTGCAGATGGCGCATGCCAAGGACAAGCGGCCTTCGGAAATTTCCGGCGGCATGAAGCAGCGTGTCGGCATTGCCCGGGCGCTGGCGATGGAGCCGAAGGTGCTGCTGCTGGATGAACCGTTCGGCGCGCTCGACGCGCTGACCCGCGCCCATCTGCAGGATTCGGTGATGGCGCTGCACCAGAAGCTCGGCAACACCATCCTGATGATCACCCACGACGTCGACGAGGCGGTGCTGCTGTCGGACCGCATCGTGATGATGACCAACGGGCCGAGCGCGCGGATCGGCGAAGTGCTCGACGTGCCACTGGCGCGTCCGCGCAAGCGGCTCGAACTCGCCACCAACGCCGGCTACCTGAAATGCCGCCAGCGCGTGCTCGAATTCCTCTACGAGCGGCATCGATTTGTCGAGGCGGCGTAATTCTTGAGCAGGGACATGCCGTGAGCGAACCGCTGGTTATCGTCGGCAATGGAATGGCGGCGGCGCGTCTGGTCGACGAGCTGTCGAAAGCAGCCCTCGGCCGTTACGCCATCGCGGTGATCGGCGAGGAGCCGCGGCTGGCGTATAACCGCGTGCTGCTGTCGTCGGTGCTGGCGGGCGAGACCGCCTCGCATGACATCGAGCTGCGACCGGCGTCATGGTGGCGCGATCGCGGCGTCACCCTGAAATATGGCTGCGTCGCCACCGGGATCGACATCGGACGCCGCGAGCTCAAGATCGCGGGTGACGAGAGCATGAATTTTTCGAAGCTGGTGCTGGCCACCGGCTCGACGCCGCTGCGGCTGAACGTGCCCGGCGCCGACCTCGCCGGCGTGCATACCTTCCGCGACAGTCGCGACGTCGATCTGCTGCTGACCCTGGCCGCGCAGAAAAAGCGGGTCGTCGTGATCGGCGGCGGCTTGCTCGGGCTGGAAGCAGCCTACGGCCTCGCCAAGGCCGGCGCGGCGGTCACCCTGGTTCACCTGATGGACCGGCTGATGGAGCGCCAGCTCGATGCGCCGGCGGCCGAACTGCTGAAGTCGCTGGTCGAGCTCAAGGGCATCACGATTCTGCTCAGTGCCAACACCGCGCGTTTTCACGGCGAGACCTGCGTCGAAGGTGTCGAACTGACCGACGGCCGGCGGATCGACGCCGACGCGGTGATCTTCGCGGCCGGCATCCGCCCCAGCATCGCGCTGGCGAAGCAAGCCGGTATTGCCGTCAACCGCGGCATCGTGGTCGACGACGTCCTGCAGACCGGCGCACCTGATATTTTCGCGCTCGGCGAATGCGCCGAGCATCGCGGCATCTGCTATGGGCTGGTCGAGCCGGCTTACGAGCAGGCGCGCGTGCTGGCGTGGCATCTGGCGGGCAGGCCAGCCAGTTATAACGGCAGCGTGGTCGCAACCAATCTGAAGGTCTCCGGTGTCAGCGTGTTTTCGGCCGGCGATTTCATCGGCGCGGACGGCAGCGAGACCATTGTGCTCAACGACATCAGGCACGGCACCTACAAGAAGCTGGTGATATCGGGCGGCCGGCTCACCGGCGCGGTGCTGGTCGGCGATATCGCCGACG
>CALROE020000411.1:0-4429 GCA_943369715.1 Bradyrhizobium ivorense | reverse complement strand
GGGTTCGGTGGTGCCGCCGGATTTGCTGGAGACGATGAACACGGTATTGGCGAGGTTGACCGAGGCCTGCAGAGTGCGGACCTGCGCGGGATCGGTCGAGTCCAGCACACGCAGTTTCGGGAAGCCTGCCTTCTTCGCGAACGTCTGCGCCAGCACTTCCGGACCGAGGCTCGATCCGCCCATGCCGAGCACCACGGCGTCGGTGAAGTTTTGGCCCTTCACACGCTGCGCATAATCCTCGTAGTCGGCGATATCGGCGGCTTCGGCGCTGTTGAGCCAGCCCAGCCATTTGTGTTCGTCGCTCCCGCTCCATACCGATTTGTCGTGCTGCCAGAGCCGGCGGATTTTTGCCGACGCGCGCCAGTCCTCCGTGGCCTTCTCGACCGCCTTGGCGAGGGTGCCGCCGAGCTTCAACTGCTGGCGGCCGATGCCTGCGCCGAGCACGCTGGCGCGCTTGTGGGCGACCGCGCCGTAGAGCTTGTCGGCGGCGTCGGCGAACAGCCTGACACCGTCCCTGACCAGTTCGGCGGCGATGGCGTCGAGCGAGATGCCGGACTTCTCGAGTTCCGACAGCACGCGCCGTGCATCCTCGATGTTTTCCTCGAGGCTGTCGCGCGGTGTGCCGTGGTCGCGGAAGGCGTCGAGCGTCGCCGGCGGCACGGTGTTGATGGTGTTGGGACCGATCAGCTCCTCGACATAGAGCACATCGCTGTAGTCCTTGTTCTTGGTGCCGGTCGACGCCCACAGCAGCCGCTGCGGCTTGGCGCCCTTGGCGGCAAGCTTGTCCCAGCGCGCGCCGGAAAACAGCCGCTTGTAGTCCTGGTAGGCCATCTTGGCGTTGGCGATGGCGACCTTGCCCTTCAGCACGCTCAGGCGCGCCTTCTCGGCGGGATCGTTTGCCTTTGCGATCTTCTCATCGAGTTCCTTGTCGACCGCGCTGTCGATGCGGCTGACGAAGAAAGAGGCGACGCTGGCGACGCGTGAGGGATCGCCGCCGCTCTTGACCAGTTTTTCCAGGCCCGCGAGATAGGCCTCGGCGACCTGCACATAGACTTTCTGCGAGAACAGCAGCGTGATGTTGATGCTGATGCCCTTGCCGATCAGATGCTGGATCGCCGGCAGGCCTTCCGGCGTCGCCGGCACCTTGACCATCAGGTTGTTGCGGCCGACGTCCTTCCACAGCCGTTCGGCCTCGGCGATGGTGCCCTTGGTGTCCATCGCCAGATAGGGCGAGACCTCCAGGCTGACAAAACCGTCCTCGCCCCGCAACTGGTCATAGACCGGGCGCAGCACGTCCGCCGCGTTCTGGATGTCCTCGATCGCCAGATGCTCGAACAGCTCGGCAACCGGGCGATCGCCCTTCTTCAAGGCGCTCCCGATCGCGCCGTCATATTCGTCCGAACTGCCGATCGCCTTCTCGAAGATCGACGGATTGGAGGTGACGCCCTTGACGCCATCGGTATCGATCAGCTGCTTGAGGTCGCCCTTGGCGACGAAGCCGCGGGCCAGGAAATCCAGCCAGACGGCCTGGCCGTGGCTTTCGAGTGCTTTGACGGGATTCATGATGCCTTGTTCTGTTCGAGCGGGGTTTGTCGCGGGTTTCCAGCACCTTTTCTGGCGAGGGGCCGGATTGTCAACAAGTCGTTGGGCAACGCAGGGGAGGGGAATATGCGGATCCCCGGGGGCTAACGCCATTCACACCATATCGATCCCTCCGGGAGGTGGCGGTTTGGTGGCGATCCTGGTTCTGGGGAACGATTTAGCCGATTGTTCCGGCGATAATGCGGTGGGCGGCGGTCGCGACGCAGAAGTCAGCCTGGGCTCAAGAAGAGCTCATAAAGGTAGACCGAAATTTCGAACACGATCAGGAGCACGATCATCGTTTCCAGCCGAATCCCGCGCTGCGCGTCGATCAGTTCGGTGAGCGCGGCCATCATCACCTCGATAGCATCGAGTCTGCGCGACAACGCCTTGGCTCGCTTCTTGAAATGATAGGCTTCGGCCAAACGCTCGTGCAAACGTCCGATTTCACCATCACCTGGCAACAACTCGGGTCTCTCTTCCACCTCGACCCGCTCCAGAAGGCGATGATGGATCAGCAGGGAATGTCCGACAGTGCGCAGCATCCGTTTCCGCCGCCACGGCAGCCGGCCGGTACTGGCGAGGTCGCTGGCGAAAGGTTCGAGCACCTCGATGAGTTTCCTGACTTCCTCTTCCTCAAAGGCGAGCGCGACATTCTTGGCAAGCGCATCGACAATGACAACAAGGCGCGGCGGTGACAGGTCCCGGACGGTAATGACATCCCCCGCGATCCCATCGCTCGTTGCGACCTCGATTTCCGACGCGACGGTGACCGGCGCGTCCAGCGGGCCTTCGACGCGATCGCCCAGCTTTTGCAGGAAAGCCTCTTCCTCGCCCTGCGAAACCCCAATGAGGACGACGGTACCATAGGGCAACAGCGCGGCAGAGCCTCCACCGCGCAAGCGCAATAACAGCGGCGACGTCGTGACGGCTTCTGCTTGATTGAGGTCTGCGGCTTCGAGGCTCGTCAGCTTGAGTCGACGGCCAAGGCGGAATGCGCGAGCAGACAGCCGCTGTGTGGTACTCGCGCGCAAGGGGGTGGGCGGGTTGTCGGTCATTTCACCTGGTGCAGGGCGTCCGGATCTTCGCTGGCGGGCAGGCGAAAAATTCCGATGAGATCGCCTGAGTGCAGGCTGGCACACGGCAAGAGAACCGGGCTTGCGCTAGATCAACTTCCAGCAGCTGGGGCGTTACGCACCTTCACGGCCGCAGATAGAGATAACCCTGAGACTGCAGTTCCGCGATCCGCAGCGCCTGGCCGTGAGCGCAGTTTTTGAACGGGAAGTACTTGTCCAGAAAATCGTCGACCGTAGTCAAACTACGGCCTTCGACATTGCCATTAGGAGCCTTGCTGGCCGAAAGTGCCGAAGGGCCGTTGGGCGGATTCCCTTTAATCCGCCATCTCGTATGGATCGGCCAACCCGACGCGATGCGACAAATTAACCCGTCGGACAAAATTTCGCTTTTACCGAAGGGCAAATCACCGCTAGGAATCACGCCATCCCGTCCCCGAGGAAGGGGCGTTGGCCATCGTCACCGAACGTTGGGATGGGATGCGGTGGACGCTAAGGCATCGTGCGCGGAAGAGGATTGCAGGGTGGGATAAACTCCGTGAGCGGTCTTCAGGACGTGTTGACGAGCGGTGCCGAAGCGTACGGCAAAAGCGTGTGGACCCGACGCCTCACTGGTAGGCGTCAAGTCTTGCGGAGGTGCAGCAGGCCCGACCGGGCTGGGGCGCCGGTTTCCGTGGGGCGACGGAGGCGACAAAGGCCATAATTCTCCGGGGTGAGCGCGTCATAAGCCGTCAAGCCATTGCGCAGGGAATGTCGGATGTTCTCCGCTGCCCTGTATGCTCGTGTGCAGCTTTTTTTGAACGACTTCGCACACGAGACCGCGGGTGCAGCGCGCATCCGGCATTCCCTGCTCCCTCATTTCGAGGGACAACGACAGGCATACCTCGGGCAGTCCCGCCGCGAGAACGCGGACGTGTATCCGGTGTTCGAGATTGAAACCGAAATGTATCCACGTCATTGCGAGCCAACGGGTCGGCGCGAAGCGCCGCCCGATGACAGGCTCCGCGAAGCAATCCATCCAACACCCGGTAAGCTGCGAAATGGATTGCTTCGCTTGCGCTCGCAATGACGTTGATCGGCCGGGTGGAGTGGCGTAACCGCAGCAAGGACGCTACCCTGTACGGGAGCGACGGCTCTGGCAAATTTGAACACGGTGGGCAGGATTGCACAGTGACTATTCCAGCAAGGACGGCAGTTTTGTGAAGGGAGTACCGGGCGAAGCGGCCGTACCGGAGCCGCGGGATCGTTTCATTCCGCTTCGGAAGTCGGATTTGATCGACGGCCTCGCGGCCGCGGGCAACTTCGACCATGGAGGTGAGGTCGGGTTCCGGCAATTTGCGCGTCAACTCGGCGCCGTCTTTCATTACCAGTATTTCGAACAGCTGGACCTGCTGCGTGAAGCCTATTTTCCTTTCGACCCCGAGGTTGATGCGCGGTCCTGCGGACCTCAGCAGGATGACGGGGCGGCCTATCGCCGGCTGAGCGAGGAGGTGGTGCGTGTGCTCACCGAGGCCAATTTCATCGAGATCACGCATGATGAAATCATCAAGGCCTTTGACGAACACGCTCTGGTTCGAGTCAAGCTCAAGGCTCCGGTCGAGGAGTATCGTGACGTCCGCATGTTCCGCCGCGGCAGCCACATGGAGACCGTCGAAATTCCGGTCTGGCGGGGCTTGCGCCGGCGCTCGCACGAGATCGAGGTGTTCGACGACGTGGTGATGATGGTTGCGACCCGGCCGGGCGGCGACACGCCGGCGGACGCCCGCAAGCTGCGC
>CALROE020000410.1:0-4434 GCA_943369715.1 Bradyrhizobium ivorense | reverse complement strand
CTCCCTGATTTTATCTTTACATCGTAAAGATGTTGTTATAGCGGAGTTCCGCGTCAGTCAAGCAAAATCTTTACAGTGTCAATATCGGAGCCTATATAACGCCAATGGCAAGAACACCCAGCATTGGCCGGACCACGATCCGACGCGCTTCGATGGTCCCGGCGCCGGCGCGGGCCGGCCGCAAACCGGGCGCGCCTCGCAAGGCCAAGACTCGTGACGCCAAGCCTCGTGACGCCAAGCCTCGTGACGCCAAGCCCAGCGAAGCTACACCATATCATCACGGCGACCTGCATGACGCCTTGCTCAAGGCGGCCGAGACCGTGCTCGAGCGGGACGGCCTTGGCGGCTTGACGCTGCGCGCGGTGGCGCGCGAGGCCGGCGTATCGCATGCCGCGCCGACCCATCATTTCGGCGACCTCACCGGCCTCGTCAGCGAACTCGCCGCGATCGGCTTCCGGCGATTCAATGTTGCGATGGCGGCGGCCGGCGCCATCGATGCCCCGCCGCTGTTCAAGGCGATGGCGCGGGCCAAGGCCTATGTCGCCTATGCGCAGGCGCATCCCGGCATGTACGGGCTGATGTTCCGCACCGAGCGGCTCGACATGACGCGGCCATCGCTGCACGAGGCCGCCGGCGCCTCGTTCGCCGGCCTGGCTGGCGCGGTCGGCGTCAGCCTTCAGCAGCAGGCGTCCGACGAGGCCTTGTCGCTGGAACATGCGGCTGCCATCGCGAAAGCCTGGTCGCTGGTCCACGGCTTCACCACGCTGCTGCTCGACGGCCGGCTCAACGACATCCTGAAGCGGCTGCCCAGCGGCAACACTGTCGAGACGCTGCTGGATGCCATGCTGCGCTCCACCGTCACCCGGCCGCCGGGACCGTGATCAGGGTTTTTTCGCCAGTTCCACCGCGCGGCCGCGTTCGCCGATCACCTTCACTTCGTCCTTGCCGCATTTGAAATTGCGCGCCGTCTCGTCGGCGGCCCTGCGGGCGAGTTCATTGGCATCGGGATTGGCCTTCACGTCGACATAGGCGACATGGCACACCGCGCCCGGCGGCAGCCGCGTCACCGCCAGCAACGGCTTTGCGATCGGCCGGCCGTCGTTGTCCTCGTCGGCATTGTCGGCGATGTGCCAGCGCTGGATGATCGCAAACGGCTTGCCGTCCAGCGCCCGCCACTCGACGGTGTTGGTGGTCGAATTGAACGGACCGAACCAGCTTTGCGCGGCCGGCTCCCTGTCCGCCGCGGCGCGGCTGCGGCCGACCGAGACCGCTTCGCGCAGATCGTCCTCGCTGATGACCACCACGAGCCCGGCCTTGCCCGGGCAAACCCGGATCGTGGAATCGTCGACGCCGTTGCCGGCGCTGGTGACGCGGCAATCCCTTGGGGCGGTCGAGCTGTAGCTACTGCCGAATGTTTGGGCGTTGGCCGGTGAAATCAGCCCGAAGCAGGCACCGAGCAGCGCCGCCAGCACTATTCCCCGCATGTTCGTGCGGAAGGCCCGGTGCAAGTCGAGGGTACGCATCATCCTGCCCGCTACGTCAGGGGAACCGGTCATACCGGTTCGACGCACGCAATCTGGGGAAGGTTCACGCAAACTGCGCGAAAGGCCTGACATTGGCCCGGAATCGCTCTAGAACAACGGCTTCGCAATCCCCTCATAGCGTGTCAGTTCAAACTCATCATGCCTGCCATTCCGTCGAACAAACCCTACCGCGTCGGCCGTTCCCGCACCGGGCTTGGCCTCTTCGCCACCAAGCCGATCAAGAAGGGCGCCAGGATCGTCCGCTATTTTGGTCCGCTCTTGGATTCCAGGAAGGAGAAGGACGACGCGATCGAGAACAAGTATTTGTTCGAGCTCAACAACCGCTGGACCATCGACGGTTCGGTGCGCAAGAACATCGCGCGCTACATCAACCACGCCTGCAGGCCGAACGCGGAATCCGACGTCAAACCGCGCAAGCGCAAGGTAGTGATCCGCGCGATCAAGAACATCGAGCCCGGCGACGAGATCAACTACGACTACGGCACCGACTACTTCAAGGAATACATCAAGCCGATCGGCTGCAAATGCGTCGCCTGCGAGAAGAAGCGCAAGAAGCAGCGCGCCGAGGCGAGGGCTGAAAAGGCGCGCCTGAAGGCGAAAGCCGAGCGCAAGGCCTTGAAGCAGGCCGGGAAGCAGGCGGCGAAGGCCGACAGGAAGAAGCCGAGCAAGTCGGCGCGTGCCAAAGGCAAGCTCCTGAACGGCCACGGCGCAAAATCCGCCGCCGGCCGCACGGCGAAATCCGGGATTTCCCTGAAAGCCCGCGGCAAGCCACGCGGGGAAAGCCGCGCGTCGGCTTAAGCAAGCATCGTCGCCCTTCCTCGTCATTGCGAGGAGCGAAGCGACGAAGCAATCCATCAACCACTATGGATCGCTTCGCGGAGCCTGTCGTCGGGCACGCATTCGCAGCGACCCGGTGGCTCGCAGTGACGAGTTCTACCTGCCGGGCTTCCGCAGCGAGTTCGGAAGCGGTGCATCGCCGAAGTTGAGCGTCGAGCGTTGCAGGATCGTGCCGCCTTCATCGACCACCACGCGAAATCGCCGGTGTTCGCTGAAGAAGGTGAGGCGATAGCGGCCGCTGTCGGCGTCGGTGCCGCGTTCGGACTGGCTGGTGATCTTGCCGGCGCGCATCTGCTGCCGGAGCAGCGGCAGCGCAAGGCCCAGTCCTTCGGCAATGATGGATGCGTCGATCTCGACGGCGCCGTTTTCGAATTCAACCGGTTTCATCGGACACTCATGCGGCGCTTGGCGCCGGGTTGTGCCTTGCCCGGGCGGGGTAGGCGCATTCCGCAAGGGTGGTGGTGTCGAGTTCGCGCATGAAGGCTTCGCGCGCGGCGGCGAGGCGGGCCTTCAGGCGGCAGCGCGGCTGCAGCACGCAATTGCCGCCGTCGCCGCGGAAGCACTCGACCAGCGCGTGGCGCTGTTCCAGCGCCCGCACCACTTCGCCGAGCGTGATCGCCTGCGGCGGCCGCGCCAGCCGGAAGCCGCCGCCGGCGCCGCGCTGGGTATTGATGAATCCGCCTTCGGCGAGGTCACGCACCACCTTGGCCAGATGATTGCGCGAAATCCCGAACTCGGCGGCGATTTCGTTGGTCGCGAACGACCGCGTCGGCTCGCCGGCCAGCCGCATCAGCGCGCGCAACGCAAAATCCGTAAACAACGTCAGGTTCATGGCATCCCCGGGGAAATAACT
This sequence comes from Bradyrhizobium ivorense, assembly GCA_943369715.1. GTDB lineage: Bacteria > Pseudomonadota > Alphaproteobacteria > Rhizobiales > Xanthobacteraceae > Bradyrhizobium > Bradyrhizobium ivorense_A. Next base: position 1,200 of record CALROE020000410.1, on the reverse strand, counting down.
CTTGCAAACCGAGCCTACAGGGTTAAATAGGTATTTGAAATACTTATTTAAGGAGAGCCGCTGTGACGGCAGCTGAACGGCGCGAGAGGATCACGGCCGAGATCGTCGCCAGGACCGGTATCACCGAGCCGCTGATCGAGCGTCTGGTTCGCGCGTTCTACGCAAGAATCCGCACCGACGCGGTGCTGGCGCCGGTATTCGAGGCCCGAATTCAGGACTGGGAGCCGCATCTGGAGCGGATGTGCGCGTTCTGGTCGTCGGTGGCGCTGATGTCGGGCCGCTATCACGGCACGCCGATGGCCAGGCACATGCCGCTGCCGGTCGATGCCGATCATTTCGACCGCTGGCTCAAGCTGTTCGAGGAGACCGCCCTCGAGATCTGTCCACCGGCAGCCGCAACGCATTTCGTCGAACTGGCGCGGCGGATCGCCGCCAGCCTCGAACTCGGCATCGCCGGCGCGCAGGGCGTCATGCTCGGCAACGGAGAACGGTTCAGGCGTCAAGCAGATCAAACCGCAGGAGATGTCAGATGAAACGTTCACCGGTCGCAACCGTCATCAACGATACCAGGCTGGCGCAGGAGCCGGCGAATCCGTTCTCGGGCAGCAGCCTTGTGCCGATGCTGATCAGTGGAATTGTCCTGGTCCTGGTAGGAATGATTGCCGCGGTCATGGTGAGCTGACGGAAAACAGACCGACCGCCGCGAGGCCTTCGGCCGTGCGGCGGCCCTGTCCCGTTGCCAGCCTGCAGCTCAGGCCGCTACTGCGCCGCCGCTTTTGCGCAAGCCGATATACTGCAACTCCGCAAACACGCCGGTGCTGATGGCGTGCGCGGCGATGAAGGCGTAGCCGAGCAGATTGGGCGTGACCGCGCCACTGAACATCAGCGCGATGCTGCCGAGCGCCCAGGCCGCGTTGCCCGCAATCACAATCGCCACCATCGCCTTCGGTATCGATTCCCGAGTGCCGAGCCAGCCGACCAGCGCGGTGTAGGCGATCAGGAACAGGCCGGTTTCGAGCAGCAGCGGCTGAGGAAGGTTGAGCAACGGCGCCAATAGTCCGGCGCCGAATGTCTGCAGCAAGGCCACTGCGCCGGTGACGATGGCGTCGGCCTGGATGGCGCGGCGAAGAAACAGGGACGGCTGGATCATGGCAGTTCTCCTTTCCATTGAGTTCAACTGACGGCGAGGATGACCCGGCC
>CALROE020000409.1:0-4443 GCA_943369715.1 Bradyrhizobium ivorense | reverse complement strand
TGCCGACACGGGAAGCGACGCTGCCGGCGACCTGGTTGGTGACCGTGCGCGCAACGCTGCGCGCGACGACCTGGCCGGTCGACAGCTTTCCGCGCTTGACGCCGGTGCCGAATATCGTCCCGACGATCGCGCCGATCTGCGCGAGAATTCCGCCGCCTCCCGCTCCGCCGGCCGGGGCATCCGCGGGCGCCGGCGCGGCCGTGCCGGCGACGCGCTTCTGCAACATCTCGTAGGCGGACTCGGCATCGACAGTGGTGTCATATTTGCCCTTGACCGGGCTCTTGCTCATGATCGCCTTGCGTTCCTCCGGCGTGATCGGCCCCATCCGCCCCGTCGGCGGCCGGATCATGACGCGCTCGACCATCGCCGGCGTGCCGTTGCCTTCCAGGAACGACACCAGGGCCTCACCCTTGCCGAGTTCCGTAATGACCTTGGCGGTGTCGAGCTTCGGATTGGGCCGGAAGGTCTGCGCGGCCGCGGCGACCGCCTTCTGGTCGCGCGGGGTGAAGGCGCGCAACGCGTGCTGCACGCGGTTGCCCAACTGGGCCAGCACCTTGTCGGGCACGTCGATCGGGTTCTGGGTGACGAAATAGACACCGACGCCCTTGGAACGGATCAGGCGTACGACCTGCTCGATCTTGTCCAGCAGCGCCTTCGGCGCATCGGTGAACAGCAGATGCGCTTCGTCGAAGAAAAACACCAGTTTCGGCTTCGCCAGATCGCCGACCTCCGGCAGTTCCTCGAACAGCTCCGACAGCATCCACAGCAGGAAGGTCGAATAGAGGCGCGGGCTCTGCATCAACTTGTCGGCGACCAGGATATTGACCATGCCGCGGCCGTCGCTGTCGGTCTTCATGAAATCTTTCAGAATCAGCGCCGGCTCGCCGAAGAACTGGCTCGCGCCCTGGTTCTCCAGCACCAGAAGCTGGCGCTGGATGGTCCCGACCGTGGCCTTGGTGACGTTGCCGAAGGCCTGCGCCGCCTTGCGGATCGGCGCCAGCGCATCCTCGTCGGCATCGGCGGCCTTCTTGCCGGCGGGAACGATCGCATCGAGCAGCGACCGGAGATCCTTCAAGTCGATCAGCGTCAGCCCGTTCTCGTCGGCGACGCGGAAAGCGACGTTCAGGACACCTTCCTGCACGTCATTGAGGTCGAGCATCCGCGACAGCAGCAGCGGCCCCATTTCGGTGACGGTGGCGCGCACCGGATGGCCCTGCTCGCCGAACACGTCCCAAAACACTGTCGAAAACTGGTCGGGCTGGAACGCGAGGCCCATTTCAGTGGCCCGCTTGAGGATAAAGTCCTTGGGCTCACCGACTTCGGCGATACCGGAGAGGTCGCCCTTGATGTCGGCCGCGAACACCGGAACGCCCGCGCGCGCAAATCCCTCAGCCATCACCTGCAGCGAAACGGTTTTGCCAGTTCCGGTAGCACCGGTGACGAGACCGTGGCGGTTGGCAAGCCCGAGCGTCAGCCACGCCGGCTGCTCGCTCTTGCCGATGAAAATCCTGTCGCCGGTATCGGCCATCTTGGTTTCGGACGTAGCCATTGCATCGCCTCTTCGCGCGCCCACCCAAGGCTTCGGTCAAGGGTTTCAGTCGCCAGACGCCATTATCATACTGCATCTTGCAAGCCGATTGAAACCGTTCAACGCCCTCCCCCGGGGGATTGGAAGCCGATTGGAAGCCCCCGGTTGTTCGAAATGAGATCGCCTGATGTCGTTCAATCGGTGGACGAAAGTTGTAGTGAAGCTGCTAGACCGGCGACGAATCTCCGTAAATTCCACGCTCACTCTTGCAACACTGCAACACTCGCGACGCGATCTCGGATGAAAACAGCTTTCGCATGCTGGGATCGCTTGTAATTCGTTACGCGGAAGATCAAGATAAATTCACAAGCAAGGACCCGGCAAGTAACGGGTCGAGGACGGGGCAATATGGACGAACTGATTGGGCAGCTGGCTGCAAAGGCCGGCATCGATGAAGCTGTGGCTGAGAAAACCATTGGCATCATCCTGGGCTTCCTCCGCAACGAGGGTCCTTCCGACAAGGTTCAGGCATTGATTGACCAGATTCCCGGCGCGGAAGCAGCTATCGCGGCTTCGAGCAACAGCGGCGGTCTTGCGAGGTTGATGGGCGGTGGCCTGATGGCACTGGGAACCAAGTTGATGGGACTTGGTTTGGGTATGGGGCAAATTCAGAACATCGCACGTGAACTTTTCCGTTTTGGCCGCGACAAAATCGGAGCGGATCAGATGGGCGAGATCATCGCAGGGACACCGGGCCTCAGTCAGTTCGCTTAAAGCACCTTTTTGATATCGAGTACCATGACATATCCCATCTCCGAGATTGACGGCCTGCCAGCGTTCGCCGCTTCGAAACTGAAATCGCTAGGCATACGCACCACAGACGGGCTGCTTGAGGCCGCCCGCACGGTCAAGGGGCGCAAGGCGCTTGCGGAGAAGACCGGCATCAGCGAGCAGCAACTGCTCGAATGGGCCAATGTTTCCGACTACATGCGGATTCCCGGCATGGGCAGGGCCAAGGTCGGGCTGGTGCGCGCCGCCGGCGTCACCACGGTACGCGAGCTCGCGCTGCGCAACCCGGCGCGGCTGGCACAGAACATGCGGGACGTGAATACCAAGCGCAAACTCGTCCGAATTCTGCCTTCGGAAAAGTCGGTCGAACAACTGATCGCGCAAGCCCGCAAGCTACAGCCCAAAATCACCTATTGAAGGTCGTTTATCGACCGCTTTGGACGGGCTCCGGCAGCGCGCGCAGCGTCTTGACTCCCATGCACGGACCGCGCAAAGCGACCGCATGATCGCGACCGCGTCCAGACCCGCTCCTTCCGCCACCCCGGCAGATCGTCAGGTGCTGCGGGCGCTGCTGTCGCGGCCCTGGCCTGCCGTGATGGGGGTCCTGAACATCACGCCGGACTCGTTTTCTGACGGCGGGCAGTTCATCGCGCCGGAGAGCGCGCTGGCGCAGGCCCGCCGCATGATCGCCGAGGGCGCCGACATCATCGACATCGGCGCGGAATCCACCCGGCCCTACGGCGCGCAGCCCGTCACCGCCGACGAAGAACTGCAGCGCCTGCGGCCGGTGCTGGCCGACGTGGTGTCGCTCGGTGTTCCCGTCTCCATCGACAGCATGAAATCGGCCGTGGTCGCCTGGGCGCTCGATGCAGGTGCATCCGTCGCCAACGACGTCTGGGGCCTGCAGCGCGATCCGGACATGGCGAAGCTCGTGGCGGCGCGCCATTCGCCCGTCATCGTCATGCACAACCGTGATCGCGTCGAGGCCGACATCGACATCATGACGGATATGGCGGCGTTCTTCGCGCGCTCGCTTGATATCGCCGACAAGGCCGGCATTTCACGTGAAAATATCGTGCTCGACCCCGGCATCGGCTTCGGCAAGACCCCGGAGCAGAGCATGACGGCGCTGGCCAGGCTCGACGAGCTCGGCGCCTTCGGCCTGCCGTTGCTGGTTGGGGCGTCGCGCAAGCGTTTTATCAGTTCAGTCAGCCCGTCGGAGCCGCAGCAGCGGCTGGGCGGCTCGATCGCGGCGCATCTGATTGCGGCCCAGCGCGGCGCCCGGATCATCCGGACCCATGACGTGGCGGAAACCGTACAGGCGCTGCGGGTGGCCGCGGCAATCGGGGACAGACGATGACGGATACCATCTTCATCACCGGCGTCGTCATCCATGCTCGTCATGGCGTGATGGAGCATGAGACCGAGGTCGGGCAGCGTTTCGTCATCGATCTCGAGCTGTCCGCGGATCTGTCGGAATCCTCGCGCACCGATCGCCTGGCCGATACCGTGTCCTACTCCAACGTGGTGGCGACCGCGACCGCGGCCTTCAAGAATGCCAATTACAAGCTGCTGGAACGCGCTGCCGGCGCCGTCGCCGAAGCCGTGCTGGCGGCGTTTCCCCGCGTCAGCGCCATCAAGGTCACCGTTCACAAGCCGCATGCCCCGATCGCCGCGATTTTCGAGGATGTCGGCGTGATCCTGACCCGCACCCGGCAAGCGCCCCCGCATGGCTGACGTCCTGATCGCACTCGGCGGCAATGTCGGCGACGTCCGCGCGACATTCCAGAAGGCGATCGCCAATATCTGCGGCATGACCCAGGCGTCGTTGCTGGCGCGTTCGTCCGATTACGCCACGCCGCCCTGGGGCGAACAGCAGCAGGCGCGCTTCGTCAATGCCTGCATCGAGATCGAGACCAGCCTCGATCCCCATGCGCTGTTGTTCACGCTGCACAAGATCGAACACAAGTTCGGCCGCGATCGGCCGAAGGAAACGCGCTGGGGTCCGCGCACCCTCGACCTCGATTTGATCGCCTATGACGACGTCAGGGTCCAGAAGCCGGAACTGACGCTGCCGCATCCCCGGTGGTTCGAACGGGCTTTCGTGCTGGTGCCGCTGGCGGAGA
>CALROE020000408.1:0-4446 GCA_943369715.1 Bradyrhizobium ivorense | reverse complement strand
TGATCAGGCGCTGGCCGAGCTGAGCCAGCTTGCCGCCGATCTGTGCCTCGACATTATAGGTCAGCAGCGTGCCGCCGTCCTTGTCGGCCAGCGCCACGGTGGCGCCGCCCTTGGCGAAGCCGGCGACCCCGCCCTCGCCCTCGCCCGATATCCGGTAGCCATTCGGCGGATCGAGATCGCTGAGCGTCACCCGCCCCTTGAAGCGGGCCGAGACCGGGCCGACTTTCATCTTGGCGACCGCCCGAAAACCGTTGTCCTCGGTTTTCTCCAACTCCTCGCAGCCGGGGATGCAGGCCTTCAGTACTTCCGGATCGTTCAATTTGGTCCACACGGCCTCGCGCGGCGCCGCAAGCTGGACTTCGCCGTTCATCGTCATGGCCATGAAAGCCTCCCTGGATCGCTTCGTCCGTTATATCCCCAAGTAAAGCACGACAGGGCCAAAAGGAAGGGCGGGATGCCGGTGAGCCATGCATATTCGCAGCGCAGCAGGCTTGCGCCTGACCTTTGGGATTGGCAGAGCAAGGCCGGAAATGGTTAGGTCGCGCAGCTGACGAGGAATTCAAGATGCCGATGATCGATGCCGACGGTTGCCTGCTCAACGTGTCCGTCGAGGGCCGCGATGGCGGTCCGACCCTGATGTTGTCGAATTCGCTGGGCGCCACCTTGCAGATGTGGGAGCCGCAGATGAAGGCCCTCACCCAGCTGTTCCGGGTGATCCGCTATGACCGGCGCGGCCACGGCAAATCCGGCGTGCCGCCGGGCCCCTACTCGATGGAGCGTTTCGGCCGCGACGTGCTGGCGATTCTCGATGACCTCAACATCGACAAGGTGCACTGGTGCGGATTGTCGATGGGCGGCATGGTCGGACAGTGGCTGGGCGCCAATGCGCCAGAGCGATTCGGCAAGATCATACTGGCCAACACCGCCTGCCATTATCCCGATCCGACCAATTGGCTGAACCGCATCAAGGCGGTGCAGGAAGGCGGCATCGCCGCGATCGCCGATACCGTCATCGCGGCCTGGCTGACCGCCGATTTTCGCGAACGCGAGCCGCAGATTACCGCAAACGTGAAAGCCATGCTGCTCGCGACGCCGGTGCAGGGCTATATCGCCTGCTGCGAAGCGCTTGCTACGCTCGACCAACGCGCGCTGCTGCCGAAAATCAAGAGCCCGACGCTGGTGATTGCCGGGCGCCACGACACGTCGACTCCGGTTGCGGCCGGCGAGTTCATCCGCAGCCAGATTCCGGGCGCCTCCTTGACGATTCTCGACGCCGCGCATATTTCCAACGTCGAACAGTCGCACGCCTTCACTGACGCCGTGGTCGGCTTCCTGACGCAGCGTTAAGCTGGCTCTGCGAGATCGTGCTGGCTGCCCATGCTTCGAGACGCTCGCGTCGCTCGCTCCTCAGCATGAGGTTGTTGTGTGCTTCAGCAAATCAAACCTCATCCTGAGAGTCTGACTCAAAAAGCCGCCAATGAAACAGGGCTTCTTGCCGAGGCTCGTCATGCCCGGGCTTGTCCCGGGCATCCACGTCTTGGCTTCACTTGAGCAAGAAAGAGGTGGATGGCCGGGACGAGCCCGGCCATGACGAAAAAGGGAGTCATTCTCAAGCTGTTAGAAGTACCTGAAGATGCTGGACGCATTTTCGGTCAGGCTCTGAGGAGGCCACGAAGTGGCCGTCTCGAAGGATGGGCAGCAACGTCAGGCATTATCCAGAATTCGGGGATGCTGCAGCGACAGGTCCGGCGCCGTCACGCTGTGTTCGGCCTGCGGCAAAGCCGGACGCTCAACCACCAGCACGATGGCGGTACCGAGCAGCAGCAACAACTCGGTCGCGTGCAGCCGAAGCGCCGCGCTCTCTCCGACCTGCGAGGCCAGCACCATGCTGGCAAAACTGATCAGGCTGCCGATCGCCAGCGCGATGCCGAGCGCCTCGTCGCAGCCGCCGGTCTTGCGGATCGAGGCGCGGGTGAGCAGAACCACGAACACCGCAAAGAATGCGACGACGGTGAGCTTGCCCAAAGCCAGCAGCCAGGCGAAGCGAACCGTGTTCAGCGCTGCCAGTTGCAGATAATCGCTGATGAACAGCGCGACCGAGATGTTCGGCCGCTCATAGAGGCCATGGATCGGCGAAATGATGATCTTGAACGCGACGATGGTCCAGGTCGGGATGAAATAGGCGGCCAGCAGCGCGCCGTTGAATGAACTGATCCGCCAGTTTGTGGACATGTCGCTTCCCGCATTTCCGCATGCGCTCCGGACCGGAGCGGCGGCTTGCGGCGAGGTAACCCCCTTAAACTGCGGCGGGCAATTTAAACCCTTTGTTTACCTTAACGGCCGGATTGGCGGCGGGGAGACGTTTTGCGGAGCGAATTATCCGCCCGTCACCCCCGGGCTTGACCCGGGGGTCCATCTCCCTTCGCAAGGGTCTTTGCGAAGAGATGGATGGTCAAGCCCGGCCATGACGAGTCGAGATGTTTGGGGACGGTCGCCTCCCCACAACAGAAAAGCCCCGCCTTCCGGTGGGGCCTTTCCTGCTCTTCGCTAAACTCTGTTCAGGTCAGAACTAGTGACCTGCCCTCTGGTCCGGGTTCGGCTTCTGGCCCTGACGGCCCGGATCCTGCTGCTGTTGACCGGGCTTCTGGCCCGGGTTCTGATTCTGCTGACCCGGGGCCTGGTTTGACTGGCCCGGATTTGGGTTCTGTTTGGTCATCGGGGTCTCCGTTGTTGACGCAACGGCTGGACAACTTGCAAAGCCCGGTCCGGTTGCACGGGAAACCCGGTTCCGGCGGGATCATTGCGTGGCGGAGGCTTGTCGCCACTGTGGCCGCGGAACCCCGGCTTCAAAATGACCCATGTACAAGCCCCTTCGGCCGCCCCCCGCGCTGTTGCCGCACCCGGTTCCCACTGTTAGAAAATGACACGACGCGGCGTACCGGCTGCCGGGGCCACCGCCGCGTCATCCAGACAACGGCAGCGCATGGACTATTTCTCCCAGCAACTCATCAACGGCCTCGTGCTCGGCTCGATCTATGGCCTGATCGCCATCGGCTACACCATGGTCTACGGCATCGTCGGCATGATCAATTTCGCCCATGGCGATATTTTCATGATCGGCGGCTTCATCGCGCTGATCTCGTTCCTGATCCTGGTCTCGTTCGGCCTCACCTTCGTCCCCGTGATCCTGCTGATCGTGCTGCTGGTGGCGATGCTGATCACAGCGCTGTACGGCTGGACGGTGGAGCGCATCGCCTACCGGCCGCTGCGGCACTCGTTCCGCCTCGCCCCGATGCTGTCGGCGATCGGCATGTCGTTCGTGCTGACCAATTATTCGCAAATCGCGCAGGGCGCGCGGGTCAAGCCGGTGCCGCCGATCATCACCGGCGGCTACACGCTGCATGAGGGCGCCGACGGCTTCGTGGTGCGGCTGTCCAATGTCCAGATCATCGTGGTGATCACCACCATCGTGCTGCTGGCGCTGTTCACCTGGCTGGTGGCGCGGACCCGGCTCGGCCGCGACATGCGCGCCTGCGAACAGGACCAGACCATGGCGTCGCTGCTCGGGGTCGATGTCGATCGCACCATCTCCATGACGTTCGTCATTGGCGCGGCGCTGGCCGCCGTCGCCGGCATGATGTACCTGCTCTATTACGGCCAGGTCGATTTCTTCATGGGCTTTGTCGCGGGCATCAAGGCCTTCACCGCCGCGGTGCTCGGCGGCATCGGCTCGCTGCCCGGCGCGATGCTCGGCGGACTCCTGATCGGGCTGATCGAGACCTTGTGGTCGGCGTATTTCTCGGTCGAATACAAGGACGTCGCCGCGTTCTCGATCCTGATCGTGGTGCTGATCTTCATGCCGACCGGCCTGCTCGGCCGTCCCGAAGTCGAAAAAGTCTGATGGCCGGCGTGCGCGCATCCGCTGCCCCTGCATCGCCCGCGCCCGGCGCAGCCTTCATCTTCAAGAAGGCCCTGATCAGCGCCCTGGTGGCGCTGGTGCTGTTTTCGTTGATGATCGGCGTCCGTACCGAAGCGGGTCCCGACGGCCAGCTCACGTACATGGCACGGTTCGGCGATCTCGCCGCCATGGTCGCGACCGTGTTCGGCGGCAGCATCGTGGTCGAGTTGCTGCGGCAGTGGTGGGGACCGGTCGGCACCGTCAGGATCGTGCCGCCGTCGCTGGCGAGCGGCCTCGCCGTCGCGCGGCGCGGCATCGCGCCGGTGCTGCTGGTGTTCACCTTTCTGGTGCCGGTGATCTTCTACAACGAGCGCTACATTCTCGATCTCGGCATCCTGGTGCTGACCTATGTGATGCTGGGATGGGGACTGAACGTGGTGGTCGGCCTCGCCGGCCTGCTCGATCTCGGCTATGTCGCGTTCTATGCCGTCGGCGCCTATTCCTACGCGCTGCTGGCGACCAACTTCGGGCTTTCATTCTGGATCTGC
>CALROE020000407.1:0-4455 GCA_943369715.1 Bradyrhizobium ivorense | reverse complement strand
AATGCCGATTTCGAAGGCGGCTTTGCGCACGAGCCGGCCAAGGTCGGCGCCAACGTCGCGCGCGGGGTGAAGACCGGCGTCGCCGGGTTGTCGATCGAGGATTCCACCGGCGATGCGGCAAAGCCGTTGTACGACTGCGCGCTTGCGATCGAGCGCATCAAGGCGGCGCGGGCCGCCATCGATGCCGACAACAGCGGTGTGCTGCTGACGGGTCGCTGCGAAGGCTTTCTGGTCGGGCAGGCCGATCTACCCATGGTGATCGACCGCCTGCAGGCTTATTCGGAAGCGGGCGCGGACTGCCTTTATGCGCCCGGCATCAAGACCAAAGAGCAGATCGCGGCGGTCGTGAAATCCGTGCATCCGAAGCCGGTCAATCTCCTGATCGGCGCGTCGGGCCTCAGCCTGGCGGAGGCCGCCGACCTCGGCGTCCGCCGCATCAGCGTAGGCGGTTCGCTGGCGCGCGCGGCCTGGGGTGGTTTCATGCGTGCGGCCAGGGAAATGGCCGAGCAGGGCACGTTCACCGAACTCGGCAAGGGCTATCCCGGCGGCGAATTGAACAAGATGTTCAGCTGAGGCGCTCAGCCGTCATTGCGAGCGAAGCGAAGCAATCCATCTTCTTTCTTTGCGGGGCAAAGCTGGATTGCTTCGTCGCTTCGCTCCTCGCAATGACGAAGGTCGCAACGAAACGCGGCGGGCAATGGCTTGCCCGCCGCGCGGTTGGTTCAGATCGTCAGTGCCAGCCGTTACTTGCTGGGAGCGGGGCTGGCCGGCGGATTGGCTGCGGGCGCCGGGGCCGGCACCTGCGGACGCGCCGGGGCTGCCCCAGTCGTCGTGCCGGGCTCGGTATTGGAGCGCGGCGTCACGTCACGCATGCCCGTGGGGGCTGTCGGAGGCGAAGTACGCTCGGTGTTCTGGGCCGTCGAGGTCGCTGGCGTGGTGCCGGCCTGATTGACGGTCGAGTTGTTCAGTCCATAGAAAACCGCGCCCAGCACCACCGCGATGGCGATGGCGAACATCGCCACCTTGCCGCCGCTGGCAGGACCCTCGGCGAGTTCGGGATCGGCCTGCAACTCATTGTCGAGGCGGGCCTGACGGCGAATGTCGGCGTCGGTCAGATTGGAGCGATAGGGGTCGTCCGGATTGATGGCCATGGATGAGTTCCTCCGTTGTCTTCTAACAACCCATGGAAGCAAAGCGGGTTCCGGGAACCGCTCTTCCTTTTCTCGGAATGCCAGGCGCAGCCACGTTTAGCCTGTTCAGATTGGAACCCGCGTCTTAAGTTCCCGCAATCTTGTTTCAAGGGATTCGCGATGTGGGCCCTGCCATCGACCGATATCGTCCTGTACGCGCTGTTCGTGGTGGCGCTCGCGGCGGAGGCGATGACGGCGGCGCTCGCCGCCGGCAAGCGCAGCATGGACTGGGCCGGCGTATGCATGCTGGGCAGCATTACCGCGCTTGGCGGCGGCACCATCCGTGACGTCCTGCTCGGGCACTATCCGCTGGTCTGGGTGCAGCACCCGTCTTTCCTGCTGCTGACCGCCGGCGCAGCGCTCGCCACCATCCTGATGGCGCGCGTGATGCATCGGCTGAACACGGCGTTTCTGGTGCTCGACGCCATCGGGCTGGTGGTTTTCACCATGGCCGGTTGCGACGTCGCGCGGCAGATCGACCCTTCGTCGTCGCTCATCATCGTGGTGGTGGCGGGGATGATCACCGGCTGCGCCGGTGGCGTGCTGCGCGACGTCCTCTGCAACGACGTGCCGCTGTTGTTTCGCGCCGAACTCTACGCCAGCGTTTCCATCATCACCGGGTTGTTCTATTCCGTCGGGTTTGCGCTGAAGCTGAATCCCGAGTTGTGGACGGCCCTGACCTTCTTGCTCGGCCTGTCGTTTCGTTTGCTGGCGATCCGCTACAAATGGGAAATGCCGAAATTCGTCTTCGACGAGAATCGCCGGTAGGGCCCCGCTGACGCAGTGCACAATGGAGCTGGCTGGAGGATGCAGGCGTTACGTCATTTCGCGCGAAGGTCTTCTGGCGACACAACCCGAACAGGCGGGCCGGGCTACCGGCACGAAATTGCGATCTTTCGACGCGGGGCTCCAATACCGAGATTTGTGATGCGCCGGGCGCGGAAAGCGACATAGACTGGTTCTAAGCTAGAGCAACGACTAGCTAAAAAAGCCCCAGGCGCGGCGGCTCGAAGAGGGTGGAATGGGAATCAATCAGGGTCCGATCAGTCTGGACCAGAAATACACGCAAGGCTCGGGCCACGTCTTCATGACGGGCATCCAGGCGCTGGTCCGCCTGCCGATGGCGCAGATCCGCCGCGACCGCGCCGCCGGCCTCAATACCGCGGGCTTCGTCACCGGCTACCGGGGGTCGCCACTTGGCGGCTACGACCAGCAGCTGTTCGCCGCGCGAAAACACCTCGAGCAGTACAACGTCAAATTCCAGCCCGGCGTCAACGAGGACCTCGCGGCCACCGCGGTCTGGGGCTCGCAGCAACTCAATCTGTCGAAGGGCGCCCGGCACGACGGCGTGGTCGGCATCTGGTACGGCAAGGGCCCCGGCGTCGATCGCTGCGGCGACGTATTCCGCCACGGCAATGCCGCCGGTTCGGCCAAGACCGGCGGCGTGCTGTGCCTCGCCGGCGACGACCACGGCGCCAAATCCTCCACCGTGCCGCATCAGTCGGACCACGCCTTCATCTCGGCGCTGATGCCCTACCTCTATCCCTCCAGCATCCACGAAATGATCGAGATGGGACTGCTGGGCATCGCGATGTCGCGCTACACGGGATGCTGGGTCGGCATGAAGGTGATCACCGAGACCGTGGAGACCACGGCGGAGATCGATCTCAACGATGAACTGAAGCAATTCATCATCCCGACCGATTTCGAGATGCCGCCGGGCGGGCTCAATTTGCGCTGGCCCGACGACCGCTACGAGCAGGACCGCCGCCTGCAGGACTACAAGGGCTTTGCCGCGATCGCCTTTGCCCGCGCCAACAAGGTCAACCGCATCACCATGGATTCGCCGAACGCCCGGTTCGGCATCATGGCCTCGGGCAAGAGTTACGAGGATATCAGGCAGGCGCTGCGCGAGCTCGGCATCACCGAGGAAGTCGCCGCCAAAATCGGGCTCAGACTTTACAAGATCGGCATGCCGTGGCCGCTGGAGCCGCAGGGCGTGCGCGAATTCGCCCAGGGCCTCGAAGAAATCCTGATCGTGGAAGAGCGCCGCGAGATCGTCGAGAACCAGGTCAAGCAGGAGCTGTTCAACCACAACGTCCGCCCGCGCATCGTCGGCAAGATGGACGAACTCGACAAGCGCTTCCTGCCATTCGCCGAAGAGCTCAGCGTCGCCTCGCTCGCAAGCTCGCTGACCGAGCGACTGCTCCGCCTCAATCTCAATCCCGAAATCGCGGCCATGCTGCGCGCCAAGGCCGACTGGTTCAACGGCCGCCTCGCCAGCCAGATGCAGCCGGCATCGCCGATCACCCGCACGCCGTATTTCTGCTCGGGCTGTCCGCACAACACCTCGACCAAGGTGCCCGAGGGCAGCCGCGCCTTTGCCGGCATCGGCTGTCACTTCATGGCGCTGTGGATGGACCGCAGCACCGAGACCTTTACGCATATGGGAGGCGAGGGCGTGCCGTGGGTCGGCGTCGCTCCCTTTACCGACGAGCAGCACGTCTTCGCCAACATCGGCGACGGCACCTATTTCCATTCCGGCAGCCTGGCGATCCGCCAGGCCGTCGCCTCCGGCGCCAACATCACCTACAAGATCCTCTACAACGACGCGACCGCGATGACCGGCGGCCAGCATGTCGACGGCGACCTGTCGCCGCAGCAGATCACCTTCCAGCTGCACTCCGAGGGCATCCGCGACATCTATCTGGTGTCGGAAAATCCCGAGGCGTATCCGGCCTCCGACATCGCACCGGGGACAAAGACCGCGCACCGCGACGACCTCGACGCCGTGCAGAAGACACTGCGCCAGGTCAAGGGCGCTTCCGCCATCGTGTTCGTGCAGACCTGCGCCGCCGAAAAGCGCCGCCGCCGCAAGCGCGGCACCATGGAAGATCCGGCGCGCCGCGTTTTGATCAATCCCGCGGTCTGCGAAGGCTGCGGCGATTGCTCTGTGCAGTCCAACTGCATCTCGGTGGAGCCGCTGGAGACCGAGCTGGGTCGCAAGCGCGCCATCAACCAGTCGACCTGCAACAAGGACTATTCCTGCGTAAAGGGTTTTTGCCCGTCCTTCGTCACGGTGGACGGCGGCAAGCTGCGCAAGCGCGCCCCCGCCGGCGTCGGCGACCTCGGCGAACTGCCGGAGCCCGCCTCAAAGCCCACGCTGGAGCGGCCTTACAACGTCGCGGTCGGCGGCGTCGGCGGCACCGGTGTGCTGACCATCGGCGCGCTGCTTGGCATGGCCGCGCATATCGAGGGCAAGGCC
>CALROE020000406.1:0-4456 GCA_943369715.1 Bradyrhizobium ivorense | reverse complement strand
CAGCTGCCGGACGTTCCGCGCAAGGCCGCGCGCAAACAGGCGTTGGCGACGCTGTCGATCATGGTGGGAACGCTGGTGCTGGCCCGCATCGCCGGGTCAGGCGAATTGTCGGACGAAATACTGGGCGCCGGACGTGACGCAGCGCTGGGTCGTGCGGGGGCGTCGAAGCCGGCGGTGAAGAAATCCAGAACTGCGTAGGGTGGGCAAAGCCAGCGGGTCGCGCGAATGCGCGAGCCGATGGTGTGCCCACCATTTGGGATGAATGTCGTGGATAGGTGGTGGGCACGGCGCAAGAGCGCCTTTGCCCACCCTACGATTTAGGCAAGTTGAACAGCGCGCGGTCACGCTCCACCGTCTCGTAGATGTAGTCGGCTACGGCGCGGATGCGCGCCAGGTCCTTGCTGTCGGCATGCATCAAAAGCCAGAAACTGCGCGAGATCGAGATTTCGTCCGGCAGGATCGGACGCAGCTCGGGATGCGCCGTCGCCATGAAATGCGGCAGCACCGCGATCCCGAACCCGGCGATGGTGGCATTGAGCTGGGCGATCAGATTGGCGCTGCGGAATTTTGCCGAGATCTTCGGAGAGACCTGCGGCAGATAGTCCAGTTCCGGTGTGAACAGCAGTTCCTCGATGTAGCCGACGAAACGGTGCGTGGGCAGGTCGCCGCGGGATGCGATGTCAGGACGGCAGTCCAGATAGGCGGGCGCGGCATAGAGCCCGAGGCTGTAGTCGAGCAGCTTGCGTCCGACCACCCGGCCTTCCTTCGGCATCGTCAGGCTGATGGCGATATCGGCTTCGCGCTTCGACAGGCTGAACAACCGTGCCGTGGCGACCAGCTGAAGGTCGAGGTCCGGGTAGCGCTCGGTGAACTGCACCAGCCGGGACGCCAGGAAATGGCTGCCGAAGCCGTCGGGCGCGCCGATCCGCACCGTGCCGGTGAGATGGGCGCGTGACCCGCCGACGGCCTCCTGGTTGGCGACGATGGTCGATTCCATCGCCTCCGCGCTGTCGGCGACGCGCTGGCCGGCCTCGGTCAGCAGATACCCGGTCTTGCGGCGGTCGAACAGCTTTGCCTTGAGATGCCGCTCCAGCCGGTCGACACGCCGGATCACCGTGGCATGATCGACGGCGAGCTGCTTTGCCGCCGCGGAGACCGATCCGCCGCGCACGACGGCCAACAGGAAGCGGAAGTCGTCCCAGTCGATGGTGCCGTCTTGATCCTGCATTTGCGCACATCTATGGTGCAATAACTCGGACTTGAATACCGCAAAATGCAGGTCCAAAGGGTCATAAAACCGATCCAGCCGGGACCTAGGGAGATCACTCACATGCGTACAATCGGACATTTCATCGGCGGCCGCGAGGTCAAGGGCACTTCAGGGCGGACGGCCGACGTTTTCGAGCCGATGACCGGCGATGTCCAGGCCAAGGTCGATCTGGCCTCCAAGGCGGAAATGCGCGCCGCGGTCGAGAACGCGAAGGCGGCGCAGGTGGAGTGGGGCGCAACCAACCCGCAGCGCCGCGCCCGCATCATGATGAAATTCCTCGAACTGGCGCAGCGCGACTACGACAAGCTCGCCGATCTGCTGGCGCGCGAACACGGCAAGACCGTTCCCGACGCCAAAGGCGACATCCAGCGCGGCCTCGAAGTGGTCGAATTCGCTTGCGGCATCCCGCATCTGATGAAGGGCGAATACACCGAGGGTGCCGGCCCCGGCATCGATATCTATTCTATGCGCCAGCCGCTCGGCGTGGTCGCCGGCATCACCCCGTTCAATTTCCCGGCGATGATCCCGATGTGGAAATTCGCGCCCGCGATCGCCTGCGGCAATGCGTTCGTGCTGAAGCCGTCGGAGCGCGATCCCGGCGTGCCGATGGCGCTGGCGGCCTTGATGATCGAGGCCGGGTTGCCGCCGGGCATTCTCAACGTCGTCAACGGCGACAAGGAGGCGGTCGACGCCATCCTCGACGATCCCGACATCAAGGCCGTTGGCTTCGTCGGCTCCTCGCCGATCGCGCAATATATCTATGAGCGCGCCGCCGCCACCGGCAAGCGCGCGCAATGCTTCGGCGGCGCCAAGAACCACGCCATCATCATGCCGGACGCCGACATGGACCAGACCGTCGATGCCCTGATCGGCGCCGGCTACGGTTCGGCCGGCGAACGCTGCATGGCGATCTCGGTCGCGGTGCCGGTCGGCAAGACCACCGCCGACCGCCTGATGGAGAAACTGATCCCGCGCGTCGAGGCCCTGAAGATCGGCACCTCGATCGATCCGTCCGCCGATTTCGGCCCGCTGGTCACCCGGGCGGCGCTGGAGCGCGTCAAGGATTACGTGGAGGTCGGCATCAAGGAAGGCGCTACGCTCGCAGTCGATGGCCGCGGCTTCAAGATGCAGGGCTATGAAAACGGCTTCTACATGGGCGGCTGCCTGTTCGACAACGTGACAAAAGACATGCGGATCTACAAGGAAGAGATCTTTGGCCCGGTGCTCTCGGTGGTGCGCGCGCATGATTACAACGAGGCGCTGGCGCTGCCGTCCGATCACGACTACGGCAACGGCGTTGCGATCTTCACCCGCGACGGCGACGCCGCGCGCGATTTCGCCGCCAAGGTCAATGTCGGCATGGTCGGCATCAACGTGCCGATCCCGGTGCCGATCGCCTATTACACCTTCGGCGGCTGGAAGAAGTCCGGCTTCGGCGATCTCAACCAGCACGGCCCGGACTCGATCCGCTTCTACACCAAGACCAAGACGGTGACCGCGCGCTGGCCCTCCGGCGTCAAGGAAGGCGCGGAGTTCTCGATTCCGACGATGAGCTAGTGCGCATGATCCGGAAAAATGGGAACCGGTTTTCCGAAACAGATCATGCGGAATAGATAGCCAATGCAATTCGCCCTCAACGAGGACCAGGTTGCGGTTCGCGATATGGCGCGGGAATTCGCCGCGGAAAAGATCGCGCCGCATGCGGTTCGCTGGGACGAGGAGAAGCATTTTCCGGTCGACGTGATGCGCGAGGCCGCCAGCCTCGGCATCGGCGGCGTCTACATCCGCGACGATGTCGGCGGCTCTGCGATGACGCGGTTCGATGCGGCGTTGATCTTCGAGGCTTTGGCGCAGGGCTGTCCGACGGTGTCGGCGTTCATTTCGATCCACAACATGGCGTCCTGGATGATCGATGCCTATGGCAATGACACCCAGCGCCAGAAGTGGCTGCCGAAACTGTGCACCATGGAGCTGCTGGCGAGCTATTGTCTGACCGAGCCGGGCTCCGGTTCGGACGCGGCGGCGTTGCGCACCCGTGCGGTGCGTGACGGCGATCATTATGTGCTGAACGGCCAGAAGCAGTTCATATCAGGTGCGGGGAAGGGCGATCTCTACGTGGTGATGGTGCGAACCGGCGCCGATGGGCCGGGCGGCATCTCGACGCTGGTGATCGAGGGCGATACGCCGGGGCTGTCGTTCGGCGCCAATGAGCGCAAGATGGGCTGGAATGCACAGCCGACCCGCGCGGTGATCTTTGAGAATGCCCGCGTGCCTGTCGCAAATCGCTTGGGGGACGAGGGCATCGGCTTCAAGATCGCGATGGCCGGGCTCGATGGCGGCCGCATCAACATCGCTGCCTGTTCGCTCGGCGGCGCGCAATGCGCGCTCGACAAGTCGCTGGCCTACATGAAGGAGCGAAAGGCATTTGGAAAGCGCCTCGACGAATTCCAGGCGCTGCAGTTTCGTCTTGCCGACATGGCGACCGAACTGGAGGCAGCACGCACGTTCGTGTGGCGCGCGGCGGCGGCGCTGGACCGCAAGGATGCCGACGCCACCATGCTGTGCGCGATGGCAAAGCGCTTCGGCACCGATGTCGGCTTCGAGGTCGCCAACCAGGCGCTGCAACTGCATGGCGGCTATGGCTATCTCAGCGAATACGGCATCGAGAAGATCGTGCGCGATCTGCGCGTGCATCAAATCCTGGAAGGCACCAACGAAATCATGCGCCTGATCGTATCGCGAAAACTGATCGAGGGCGCTCGATGACATCAGCGGCTGCTGTTGCGGGCGCCGAGCCCGACCTGATCGCACGACGCGAGGGTGCCGCTGGCGTGATCCGGCTCAACCGTCCCAAGGCGATCAATGCGGTGACGCTCGAGATGTTTCGTGACATCGACAAGGCGCTCGACGCATTCGAGGCGGACCCGGCGGTCGGCGTGATCCTGCTGGAAGGCGCCGGCGAGCGTGGCCTCTGCGCCGGCGGCGATATCAGGGCGCTGTATGAAGATTCCAAGGTCAAGGGCGACCTCGGCAAGATTCTGTGGCGCGAGGAGTACATCCTCAACGCCCGCGTCGCCAGCTTCACAAAACCCTATGTGTCCTTCATGGACGGCATTGTGATGGGCGGCGGCGTTGGACTGTCCGCGCACAGCAGCCATCGCGTCGTTACCGAGCGCACCAAACTCG
>CALROE020000405.1:0-4461 GCA_943369715.1 Bradyrhizobium ivorense | reverse complement strand
GGCGCTGCGGAGCAGCGCGACCACACGAATCAAATCACAGCCAGGGCGCGGGCCGGTCCATCGCGATCAGCTCTTCCACTTCGACCCTTGGCCGCACCACCGCGTATTGATCGTCCTTGACCAGCACTTCGGGCACCAGCGCGCGGGTGTTGTAGGTGCCGGACTGCACCGCGCCATAGGCGCCGGCAGTCATGATCGCCACGAGATCGCCGGGCTTCGGCTCGGGCAGCTTGCGGTCGAGCGCGAGATAATCGCCGCTTTCGCAAACCGGCCCGACCACATCGGCGACGATGGTGCTTGCGCCCGCCGCGGCCTCGCGGACCGGCAGGATATCGTGATGCGCCTCGTACAGCGTGGGGCGGATCAGGTCGTTCATCGCGGCGTCGAGAATGACGAAATTCTTGGCGTCGCCATGCTTCACATAGATCACGCGCGCCACCAGGATGCCGGCATTGCCGACGATCATCCGGCCCGGCTCGAACATCAGCGTGCAGCCGAGATTGTGCGTCACCCGCTTGACCATCGCGGCATAGGCCGAGGGCAGCGGCGGGGCTTCGCGGTCCATGTGATAGGGAATGCCGAGCCCGCCGCCGAAATCGACATGGGCGATGGTGTGGCCGTCGGCGCGCAACACCTGGACGAATTCGGCCAGCAGCCGGAACGCGGTTTCCAGCGGCTCCAGATCCGTGACCTGGCTGCCGATATGCATGTCGACGCCGGTGACCTCGATGCCCGGCAGCCTGGCCGCGCGGGCATAGACCGCGCGGGCGCGAGCCAGCGGAATGCCGAACTTGTTCTCGGACTTGCCGGTCGAGATTTTGGCGTGCGAGCCGGAATCGACGTCGGGGTTGACCCGGACCGAGATCCGCGCGGTCCGGCCGGTCTCGCTGGCGAGCCGCGACAGCAATTCGAGTTCCGGCTCGGATTCGACGTTGATGCACAGAATGTCCTGGGCCAGCGCCGCGCGCAGCTCGGCTTCGGTCTTGCCGACGCCCGAGAACAGGATCTTGTGCGGCGGAATGCCGGCGGCCAGCGCCCGCTTCAATTCGCCACCGGAAACCACATCGGCGCCGGCGCCGAGTTTTGCCAGCGTGCGCAGCACCGACTGGTTGGAGTTCGCCTTCATGGCGTAGCACACCAGCGCCTTCTCGCCGGCGAAGGCCTCGCTGAACACCCGGTAATGGCGCTCCAGGGTGGCGGTCGAATAGCAATAGAACGGCGTGCCGACCGCTTCCGCCAGCTCGATGAGATTAACCGCCTCGGCGTGCAGCACGCCGTTGCGATAGTCGAAGTGGTTCATGGCTGTTTCAGTCGAGCAGCGGATCGAGCACGAAGGATTTCTTGCGGCCTCTCGGCGCGGTGGCCGACGGATCGCTGGTTCCGGAGGACGGATTGAAGGTGCCTCGCGCGGCCCGCTCGGCTTCGATATCAATCTCGGCCGGCGCTGCCGTGGCCTGCGCTGCGGTTGCCTGCGACGAGGCGTTCGGCGGCAGATCGAGCCCGCCCTTGCGGCCGCAGCCCCCAAGCGCCAGCACGGCTACGCCCAGAACGATGATCGCCCATCCCGAAGATGTCGGGCTCAACTTACGATTCACGACAAAATCCCCAATGCGGCGGCACCATACAAAGATTGCCCGGTTCTGGCGAGAGCTGGACGACCATGAAATTGCAGCCAAATCTGCAGGCTCAGCCCAACTTTCGCTGCTTTTCCAGCCGCTTCAGCCAGGCCTTGGCCTGCGCTGCCACGTTTTTCGGGGCGGTTCCGCCGTAGCTGATGCGGCTTTTCACCGACGCTTCCACCGAAAGCACGCTCAGCGCCTCCCTGGTAATCTTCGGTTCGATCGCCTGCATGTCCTTCAACGGCAGTTCGTGCAGCGGCACGCCCTGGTCCGACGCAGCCCCGACGATTCGCCCGGTGACATGATGGGCGTCGCGGAACGGCATTTTCAGCGTCCGCACCAGCCAGTCGGCGAGATCGGTGGCGGTGGCGTAGCCTTCGCCGGCAGCGGATTTCATTTTGGCCTCGTCCGGCACGATGTCCAGGACCATGCCGGTCATCGCCCGGACCGCCAGCGACAGCGCGCCGAACGCCTCCATCGCGCCCTGCTTGTCCTCCTGCATGTCCTTTTGATAGGCCAGCGGCAGCCCCTTCATCACGATCAGCAAACCGGTGAGCGCGCCGATCACCCGGCCGGTCTTGGCGCGCACCAGCTCGGCAGCATCAGGGTTGCGCTTCTGCGGCATGATCGAGGAGCCGGAGGTGAACTTGTCGGACAGCCGCACCAGGCCCACCAGCGGCGAGGTCCAGATCACGATTTCCTCGGCGAAGCGCGACAGATGCACCGAGGCGATCGCCGCCGCCGACAGGGTTTCAAGCACAAAATCGCGGTCCGACACCGCGTCGAGCGAATTTGCCATCGGCCGGTCGAAGCCGAGCGCGCTGGCGGTGGCGTTGCGATCGATCGGGAACGAGGTGCCGGCCAGGGCGGCTGCACCCAGCGGCGATTCATTGAGCCGCTTGCGCGCATCGGCAAAGCGGCCGCGGTCGCGCGCCGCCATCTCGACATAGGCCAGCAAATGATGCCCGAACGTCACCGGCTGGGCGGTCTGCAGGTGGGTGAAACCGGGCATCACAGTGCCGGCATGTTCCAGCGCCCGCGTCACCAGCGCGTGCTGAAATGCCGCCAGCGACGCATCGATCTCGTCGATGGTGTCGCGGACATAGAGCCTGAAATCGGTCGCCACCTGGTCGTTGCGCGAGCGCGCGGTGTGCAGCCGCCCGGAGGCGGGCCCGATCAACTCGCCGAGCCGGCTCTCGACATTCATGTGAATGTCCTCGAGCGCACGCTTGAAATCGAACGATCCCTTGTCGATTTCTGACAAAATCGTGTCTAGACCCCTGGCGATATTTTTCGCATCACTCACGGTGATGATGCCTTGCGCTGACAGCATCGCGGCATGGGCCTTGGACGCGGCGATGTCCTGGGCATACAGGTGACGATCGACGTCAATGGAGACGTTGATCTCCTCCATGATCGCATCGGGGCCCTCACCGAACCGGCCGCCCCACATCTTGTTGCTCATGACTTGTTACTCATGACCTATTACTCATGCCTGCCATTGACCATCACGACCGCGAACGGAACGCCGCACCCGGCCAAACCGGCCGCAATCCCGGCTCTGCATAGCCGTATCTGATACAGGATGACAAACGATATGCCCGAACTGCCCTCGCCTCCCCGGGATGCCACGCGGCCCCGGGCTGCCACGCGCCGGATTCCGCTTGCGATCGGCGCGGCGCTGATCGGGGTGGCGATCGGATCTGCCGTCCTCTACGGGACCGGAGCGCTGAACCGGCCAACCGGCGATACCGCCTGCCGGCCCGCGGTAGAGCTGGCGCGCAAGATCGCCCCTCTGGCGCATGGCGAGGTTGCCGCCCTGACCATGGCCACGGCGCCATTGCGGCTGCCGGATCTCGCCTTCGACGACGCCGGCGGGCAGCCCAGAAAGCTATCGGACTGGCGCGGGCGGCTGGTTCTGGTCAACCTGTGGGCCACCTGGTGCGTGCCCTGCCGCAAGGAGATGCCGGCGCTTGACGAGTTGCAGGCCAAGCTTGGCGGGGCGGATTTCGAGGTGGTGGCGATCAATATCGACACCCGCGACCCGGAAAAGCCGAAGAATTTTCTGAAGGAAGCCAATCTGACCCGGCTCGGCTATTTCAGCGATCCAAAAGCCAAGGTTTTTCAGGATCTTAAAGCTGTAGGGCGGGCATTGGGGATGCCCACTTCGGTGCTGGTCGACCGCCAGGGCTGCGAGATCGCCACCATCGCCGGACCCGCGGAATGGGCCAGCGACGACGCCGTCAAGCTGATCAAGGCGGCGATGAAGCCCTAGAACGGGTCATTCCGGGGCGCGCGTTTAGCGCGAACCCGGAATCTCGAGATTCCCCGATGCGCAATTGCGCATCTGAGGTTCACGCGAAGACGCGTGCCCCGGAATGACAAAGAAAGAGGATTTTAAGCTGAAACGTCGAGATTGCCGCCGACGCCGGCGCCGAGGTTGGCGGGCGAGCCCGCGCCCAACAGGGTCATGACAGCGGATTTCTCCGCATCGGCGTTCTGCTTGATGAACGAGGCAGCCACCTGCATCTGGGTGCCGCTCGCCTGCATCGCGAGCATGCTGCTCACCATTGCCATCATATCCATACGCATTACTCCTCAACGCCGGCACCCTAGCCAGGGCTGGTTAATGATGCGTATCCCGGAGGCGGTCATCGCCGCGGAACCGACGCATTCGGGAGCAGTTCTCAACAGGCACGAAAACTCCTGAACTAGCCGCACAAGCCCTTCCAAACGCGTCAAGAATCGAATTATTCTCCCCAGGTTCTCTTGGGACTTATCAACAGTGTCGTTGCGTGGCGTCAGCAAATTGGAGCTGGCACATGGCTTCCTGGATTGAGAT
>CALROE020000404.1:0-4465 GCA_943369715.1 Bradyrhizobium ivorense | reverse complement strand
TCAAGCCGGATTATTCATTCGTATACGAATGAATGTATACAAATGAATTGAGCGGCACAATCGGCCCTCCAGCGCGGGATCGGCAAGATGAGCAACTTCAACCAGGAAAGCGTCCTCAGCGTCCATCACTGGACCGACACGCTGTTCTCCTTCACCACCACCCGCGACCCCTCGTTCCGCTTCCGCAACGGCGAGTTCACCATGATCGGGCTCAAGGTCGGCGAGAAGCCGCTGCTGCGCGCCTACAGCGTCGCCAGCGCCAATTACGAGGACCGGCTCGAATTCTTCTCGATCAAGGTGCCGGACGGGCCGCTGACCTCGCGGCTTCAGCACCTCAAGCAGGGCGACCAGATCATCGTCAGCCGCAAGGCCACCGGCACGCTGGTCATCGACAACCTCGAGGACGGCCGCAATCTCTATCTGATCGGCACCGGCACGGGCCTCGCGCCGTTCCTCAGCGTGATCAAGGATCCCGAGACCTACCAACGGTTCGAGAAGGTGGTGCTGCTGCACGGCTGCCGCCGCGTCGCCGAGCTCGCCTATGGCGAGATGATCACCGAACAGCTGCCGAAGGATGAGCTGATCGGCGAACTGGTCCGCAACCAGCTGATCTATTACCCGACCGTGACGCGCGACCCGTTCCACAACCGCGGCCGGATCACCGACCTGATCACCTCAGGCAAGCTGTTCAGCGATATCGGCCTCGCCGCGCTGGAGTCCGCGCATGACCGCATCATGATCTGCGGCAGTCCGGCGCTGGTGCACGACACCCGCGCGCTGCTGACGGCCAGGGGTTTTGCCGAAGGCAATCACGGCGAGCCCGGCCAGTTCGTGGTCGAGAAGGCATTCGCGGAGCGATAGGACCTCGCTTACCTCGCCCCGTTTGCAAGAGGTCAGCGTACTATATCTTGTGGCGGGACCAGTTCCGTCAGTCTAGCCATTCTGTACATGGGGTTGTTTTCGAGATTTTTGTCCAGGCCCATCAGCCGTCATTGCGAGGAGCGCTTGCGACGAAGCAATCCATTCTTTCTTTGCGCGGCGAGATGGATTGCTTCGCTGCGCTCGCAATGACGGCCTCACGGCCGTCTCAATCCTTCTTCTTCTCCGACAATTTATAGATCTCCAGCGCATCGGCATCCGCGCCGCGCGCGGCCTTCGCCATCCTGAACAGTTGCGCGGCCAGTGCCGTCATCGGCACCGGCGTCGAGGTGTCGTGCGCCACCTCGACCACGGTATCGAGGTCCTTCAGGATGCTGGCGATATGGCCGAGCGGCGGCGAGTGAATGCCGTGCGCCATGCGCGGCACGAACAATTGCAGCGGAATCGAATCGGCAAAGCCGCCGGCCAGCGCTTCCGGCAATTTGGAAGCGTCGATCCCGGCATTGCTGGCGAGCCGCGTCGCCTCCGCCAGTATCGCCATGCTGCAGCCGGAAATAATCTGGTTGCACAGCTTGGTGGTCTGGCCGGCACCGGTCGGGCCCATATGCGTCAGCCGGCGCGCCATCGCCAGCACATAGGGCCGCACCCGCTCGATATCGCCGGCATCGCCGCCGGCCATCACCGCCAGCGTGCCTTCCTCGGCCCCCCGGGTGCCGCCGGAGACCGGCGCGTCGATCCAGCCCATGCCGTTCGCGCCGCGGAGCCGTGCGGCGATCGCGCGCGCAGCATCGGGATGGATCGAGGAGAAGTCGACCGCGAGTTTGCCGGCGCCGTCGGCGCTTGCCAGGCCGTCGGGACCGAACACCACTTGCTCCACGGCGGAAGCATCGAGCAGGCACATGAAGATAATGCCGGCGTTCGCGGCGACCTCGCGCGGCGTGGCGGCAGCCTTTGCACCGGCCTCGACCAGCCCGGCGGCTTTGCCGGGTGTGCGATTCCAGACCGTGACGTCGTGGCCCGCGTCGAGCAGGCGCCGCGTCATCGGAATTCCCATCAGGCCGAGCCCGAGATAGCCGAGTTTTTCACCCTGTGGTCCACTTCCTTCGCCCATCCCGTCCTCCTGCTTCTATCCAGGGCGCGTTGCCCGTTTCGTCGGCTCTACCATGGATACCGTCCTTGCCGGCAATGCGCCGCGCTTCCGGCGGCTTGCCTGATCATTTGAACCATGAAAGGCTTGGCGCAGTCAGTGGCGGCTGCGTCAGGGAAAATGGAGTGGGGATGATGCGTATTTCTTCGAAATGGATCTTGGCGGCGGGCGCGGTGGCTTCCGTGTTGGCCGGCGTCAGCGCCGCGCAAGCGCAAACGACCATCCGCGTCGGCTGGACCATCCCGGCCGAGGAATCGAAATACTACATGATGCGCCGGCCGGCGGAATTTCCCAACCTCGGCAAGACCTACAATATCGAATGGACCCAATTCCAGGGCACCGCGCCGATGACGCAGGCGCTGGCCGCCGGCGCGCTCGACTGCGCCACCCAGGCGCCGCTGTCGCTGTCCAACGGCGTGGTCGGCGGCGGCCTGAAGGCCTACATCGTGGCCCAGCACGTCTACGAAAAGCCCGGCGGCTTCTCGGTCTATTGGGCGGTCAAGGACGATTCGCCGATCAAGACCATCGCCGACCTCAAGGGCAAGACGGTCGGTATTTCGGTGATCGGCGGCGGCACCCAGGGGCCGTTCAACATGCTGCTGAAAAAGAACGGGGTCGACCCGGCCAAGGACATCAAGCTGGTCGAGGTCGGTTTCGCGGTGTCCGAAGACGCGCTACGCCAGGGCCGCGTCGATGCCGTCAACATGAACCAGCCGTTCGCGGCGCGCGCCGAAGCCAAGGGCGGAACAAGAAAACTGTTTGCGCTGTCCGAGGCGATGCCGAACATCGTGCACATTCTGGAGGCATGCCGCGCCGAGTTCGTCGAGAAGAACCCGGAAGCGGTCAAGGCCTATGTCCGCGACATCACCGCCGGCATGAAGAAGGTGCTGGCCAATCGCGAGGAAACCCTCAAGGTCGTCTCCGAGCAGCTGAAGGCGCCGATCCCGGTGCTGGAAACCTATCTGCTCAAGGACAATGATTTCGGCAGGGATCCCGGCGCCGCGCCAAACTTCCCGGCGATCCAGAAGATGCTCGACATCTATGCCGAAACCGGAATGCTGCCCAAGCTCGACGTCGCGCAGTTCAAGCACCCGACCATCGTCGCGCCGCTGCAGTAGTAGGGCGACCTTTACCAACGGGTCGTTCCCGCGAAAGCGGGGACCCATACGCCGTGACCTGGCGAAACGGCACTGTGGTAGAGACCGTTCGTCCCATTGAACTCCGGGATTATGGGTCCCTGCGCCCCGTGCGCACTTGCGCACTAGGCAGGGACGACAGTGAGCGAGACTTGAAAGCATGAAGAAACCACGATCCCGCGTGACGACCGATGGGCTCGATCGTGCGCCGCATCGCGCCTTCATGCGCGCGATGGGGCTTGACGACGCTGATATCGCCAAGCCGATGGTCGGCGTGGTCAGCATGAAGGGCGAGCAGACGCCCTGCAACATGACCCACGATTTCCAGGTCGATGCCGCCAAGGCCGGGATCGCCGAGGCCGGCGGCACGCCGCGCGAATTCACCACCATCTCGGTATCCGACGGCATCAGCATGAACCATGAGGGCATGAAGTTCTCGCTGGTATCGCGCGAGCTGATCGCCGACTCGATCGAGGCCGTGGTGCATGGCCTCGCCTATGACGCCCTGATCGGTTTCGGCGGCTGCGACAAGACGCTGCCCGGCGTGATGATGGGCATGATCCGCTGCAACGTGCCGTCGATCTTCATCTATGGCGGCAGCGCGCTGCCGGGGCGGTTCGCCGGCAAGACCCTGACGGTGCTGGATTCCTACGAGGCGGTCGGCGGCTTCATGACCGGCGAGATCGATGCGGCGACACTGGAGGGCATCGAGCGGTCGTGCCTGCCGACCATCGGCGCCTGCGCCGGCCAGTTCACCGCCAACACCATGGCGATGGTGTCGGAGGCGATGGGGCTGACCATGCCCAACGTTTCGATGGTGCCGGGCGTCTATGCCGAGCGCGCGCAGATCGCGCGCCAGGCCGGGCGGCTGGTGATGGCGATGCTGGAGCGCGGCGGCCCGTTGCCGCGCGAGATCGTGACGCGCAAAGCGCTGGAGAATGGCGCCGCCATCGTCGCCGCCACCGGCGGGTCGACCAACGCCGCGCTGCATCTGCCGGCGCTCGCCAACGAGGCCGGCGTCGCCTTCACGCTCGACGATGTCGGCGCGGTGTTCGCCCGCACGCCGCTGATCGGCAATCTGCGCCCCGGCGGCAAATACACCGCCAAGGACGTCTACGATATCGGCGGCACCGCCGTGGTGATCCGCGCGCTGGTCGAAAGCGGCCACATCGACGGTTCCTGCCTGACGATATCGGGCCGCACCATCGCCGAAGAATATGGCGGGGCCAATGCGCCGGATGGCGAGATCATCTTCAGCACCGCCAGGCCGATCATGCCCGACGGCGGTGTCGCGGTGCTGAAG
>CALROE020000403.1:0-4471 GCA_943369715.1 Bradyrhizobium ivorense | reverse complement strand
TTATCTGACGCGGGCGATGGATTATTTCGACATCGCCGCCGATCATGACGGCGTGCTGGCGCGGGCGTTTCGCGGCATCCAGACAAGGTTCTGCGTGGTGTCGTTCACGTCAGACTGGCTGTTCCCCACCGCGGAATCGCGCGCGCTGGTGCATGCGCTGAACGCCACCAGCGCGCGGGTGTCGTTCGCCGAGATCGAGACCGACCGCGGGCACGATGCCTTCCTGCTCGACGTGCCGGAATTCTTCGACATCTCCCGCGCCTTCCTGGAATCCGCGGGCAAGGCGCGCGGGCTGACCGGGAGGACCGCATGAGCATGCAACAACAGGTTCTGCCGCTTCCCGGCGTCGTGGCGCCGGACACCGGGCATTATCGCGGCGACCATCTGCTGGTCGCGGAAATGATCGAGCATGGCTCGAAAGTGCTCGACGTCGGCTGCGGCGAGGGCGACCTGCTGCAACTGCTGGAGACCCGCGGCATCGACGGCCGCGGCATCGAGCTGTCGCGCGAGGGCGTCAACCGCTGCGTCGCCAAGGGCCTCGCGGTGGTGCAGGGCGACGCCGACACCGACCTCGTCAACTATCCCGACGACGCCTTCGACTATGTGATCCTGTCGCAGACCCTGCAGGCGACGCGGCAGCCGCGCGTGGTGCTGGAAAACCTGCTGCGGATCGGCCGCCGCGCCATCGTTTCGTTCCCGAATTTCGGCTTCTGGAAAATGCGAATTCAGCTGCTGGTCGGCGGCCACATGCCGCGCACGGAGAATCTGCCGGCCACCTGGTACGACACGCCCAACATCCATTTTTGCACCATCAAGGATTTCGTCCAGCTGTGCGACGAGATCAACGTCAAGATGGAACGCGCCGTCGCGCTCGACATGTACGGCCGGCCGCTGCGGGTCAATCTGCCCTGGTGGTTCTGGAACATGTTCGGCGAGCAGGGCGTGTTCCTGCTGAGCAGGGCGGAGAAGGGGAAGTGACGCGCTAGCGTCATTCCGGGGCGATGCGCAGCATCGAACCCGGAATTTCGAGATTCCGGGTTCGCGTCTTCGACGCGCCCCGGAATGACAGCGATAGCTACCCCGCCGCCATCGACCTCGGATCGCGCGCCGGCCATCTCCCGGCTTCGGCCAGCGCAATAAATCGCTCGACCATCTCGTTGAACAGCGCCGGCTCCTCCAGATTGAGCACGTGGCCGCTCTTCGGGAAGAACGTCAGCCCCGCCGCCGGCAAATGCTTCTTCAGAAACAGGCTGGGCTCGATGCAATTGTCGTCCTCGTCGCCGCAGATGATCAGGGTCGGGGTCGGTACCTTCCGGATGGCGTCCGTCAGGGTGTAGATCGACGGCCGGCCGCCCTGAAAGCTGCGCATGGTGTTGGCCGAGCCCTTGGCGTCGTGCCGCGCCAAGGCCGCGTAGAAGTCGGCGTGGCCGCGTGGATCCTTCACCAGGAACGGAATACGACTCGGCGCCTCGCGGGTCGCTTTCGCCACTTCCACCGAACCGATCGTCTCATATTGCTCGCCATTGGCCTGGCACTGGCTGCGGAACGCGTCGAGGTTTTCCAGGCTCGAGCCGGAGCCGACGCCGGCCAGCGTCAGCGACAGCGCGCGTTCCGGCGCATTGAGGCCGATCTGCAGCGACGAATAGGCGCCCATCGACAGCCCGACGAAATGCGCCCTGGCGATTTTCAGATGATCGAGCACCGCGAGCGCGTCGGTGTAGAAATGCTTGTAAGTGTAGACGTCCTTCGAGCCGGGCACATCCGACGGCGTGTAACCGCGTGCGGAATAGGCAATGCAGCGGTGGCCGCGTGCGAAGTAGCGCATCTGCGGCTCCCAGTTGGTGTGGTCGGCGGCGAATTCGTGCAGGAAGATAACAGGCGTTCCCGAGCCTGCTTCCTCGAAATAGAGCCGGACATTATCGTTGCTGACGGCATAGGGCATTTGCTTGTTCCTCTCGTTGAGCCGGATACGAAAATCGCAGTTAATGCTGTTGTCCGCAATGAGGCGGAACGATCATTTTCGTCACGGAATGATCGCGGAATGCTTCGCTCCTCGCAGTGCCTCACAGCAGCTTCGGCTCTTCCACCGCGATCGTATCGCCGGCGCCAATGGTGCCGCCCTCAATCACTTCGGCATAGACGCCGCACTCGTTGTGGCCGAGCCGCTGCGTCAGGGCCTGCGGGATGCTGAGGTCGCGCGCGGCGGTTTCGGGATCGACATTGACCGCGGCGCAGCGGGTGATCCGCTTCACCACCGTCAGGCGCGTTTCGCCGATCGCAAGGGTCTGGTCGAGCAGGTCGAACTCGTGCCATGCCGGCCAGCCCTCGACATAGAGGTTGGCGCGGAACCGCAAGGGGTGCACCTTCCGGCCGACGATGTTCTCGATCGCCTGCAGGCTGCCAAGATTGATGATGGAGACGACCTTCCTGGCGACATCAGAAAAACTGTGGCCGTCGCTGGAGAGAATTTTGGGCGGTCCCTTGATCGATCCGGCATAGCTCTCCGCGAAGAACCGCTCGATGGCGGCGCGGCCCTCGGCCGTCTCCAGATTGCCCTGGGCGGCGATCGCGCCATTGCTGCGGATGGTCAGGACGTTGGTGGCATCGTCGAAATGGCTGTGCAGCGCCGCCAGCCATTCGTCCCGCATCAGCATCAGAAAATAGGCCTTCACCATCCACTTCGGCTCGGCGGGATCGAAGCCGCTGGGGCCGTTTTCGATGGCGTAGCGGCGGTCGGCCGGCAGCGTCTGGCCGACGCCCAGCGTGACGTTTGGCAGCGGTTCCGGGGAGAGGCCCTTGACGGGATAGCGGTAAAGGCTGGCGATCCGGGCAGGCGCGGTGCGTGACATGCGGCTTCTTAAGGGATTCGCCGATCTGGCGCCACCGCACACGAATTTGTGAGGGTGCCTCTTCCGTTTCCCCGAGGCCCTTCCCACATTTGCCTCAAGCCGGCGGATGCTGGCGACGCGACCGTCTGGCCGGTTGAGACATGTCAACACGGCCCGACGGAAACCCAATGAAGATGCGGCGACCGTGCTTTCGAGGCGGAGCGGCAGGCTGAGGGAATGACCTTATGAATATCGAAAAATACACCGAGCGCGCGCGCGGTTTCATCCAGTCCGCCCAGTCGCTTGCCATGCGCGACGGCCACCAGCAGTTTTCGCCGCTGCATATGCTCAAAGTACTGCTGGACGACAGCGAAGGCCTCGCCGGCGGTCTGATCGACCGCGCCGGGGGCAATTCGCGCGCCATCCTCAAGGCGACCGAAGACGCGCTCAACAAGCTGCCGAAGGTTTCCGGAAGCGGCGCCGGCCAGGTTTATCTCGCCCCGGAGCTGGCGCGGGCGTTCGACGCCGCGGAAAAAGCCGCCGAAAAGGCCGGCGACAGCTTTGTAACGGTCGAACGGCTGCTGCTGGGTCTGACGCTGGAGAAGAGCAGCGACGCCGGAGGCATCCTCGGCAAGGGCGGCGTTACGCCCCAGAACCTCAACGCCGCGATCGAATCGCTGCGCAAGGGTCGTACCGCTGATTCCGCCACGGCCGAAAATGCCTATGACGCGCTGAAAAAATATGCCCGCGACCTGACCCAGGCGGCGCGCGACGGCAAGCTCGACCCGGTAATCGGACGCGATGAGGAGATCCGCCGCACCATCCAGGTGCTGTCGCGCCGCACCAAGAACAATCCGGTGCTGATCGGCGAGCCCGGCGTTGGCAAAACCGCCATCGTCGAAGGTCTGGCGCTGCGAATTCTCAACGGCGACGTGCCGGAAAGTCTCAAGGACAAGAAGCTGCTGTCGCTCGATATGGGGTCGCTGATCGCAGGCGCGAAATATCGCGGCGAGTTCGAAGAGCGGCTGAAGGCCGTGCTGCAGGAAGTCACCTCGGCCGAGGGCGGCATCATCCTGTTCATCGACGAGATGCATACGCTGATCGGGGCCGGCAAGGGCGAGGGCGCGATGGATGCGTCCAACCTGCTGAAACCCGCGCTGGCGCGCGGCGAATTGCATTGCATCGGCGCCACCACGCTCGACGAATACCGCAAGCACGTCGAAAAGGACGCCGCGCTGGCGCGCCGGTTCCAGCCGATCTTCGTGTCCGAGCCGACCGTCGAGGACACCATCTCGATCCTGCGCGGCCTGAAGGACAAATACGAGCAGCACCACGGCGTGCGCATCACCGATTCCGCGCTGGTGGCTGCCACCACGCTGTCGAACCGCTACATCACCGACCGTTTCCTGCCCGACAAGGCGATCGACCTGATGGACGAGGCCGCGGCGCGGCTGAAGATGCAGGTCGATTCCAAGCCGGAAGAGCTGGATTCGATGGACAGGGAAATCATCCGGCTCAAGATCGAGCAGGAGGCCCTGAAGAAGGAGAGCGACGTCGGCTCGAAAAGCCGACTGCAGACGCTGGAAACGGAACTCGCCGAACTCGAAAAGAAGTCGGCCGACCTGACCTCGCGCTGGAGCTCG
>CALROE020000402.1:0-4471 GCA_943369715.1 Bradyrhizobium ivorense | reverse complement strand
ATTTGCAGGCCTGATTGCCTGAACATATGCTATCCGGCAATCGTAAATCCCGCGGGCCCGCTCGCCCGAAAACGCAGATCGAAGAGACAGGAAATACCATGGATGTTCGTGCCGCCGTCGCTGTCGCTGCCGGCAAACCGCTGGAAGTCACCACTGTGCAGCTCGAAGGCCCGCGCGAGGGCGAGGTGCTGGTCGAGATCAAGGCCACCGGGGTCTGCCACACCGACGAATTCACGCTGTCCGGCGCCGATCCCGAAGGATTGTTCCCGGCGATTCTCGGTCATGAGGGCGCCGGCGTCGTGGTCGATATCGGCCGCGGAGTCACCAGCGTGAAGAAAGGCGATCACGTCATTCCGCTGTACACGCCGGAATGCCGGCAGTGCCCGTCATGCCTGTCGCGCAAGACCAATCTCTGCACCGCGATCCGCGCCACCCAGGGCCGGGGCCTGATGCCCGACGGCACCTCGCGCTTTTCCATCGGCGGCAAGCCGATCCATCATTACATGGGCACATCCACCTTCGCCAATTTCACGGTACTGCCGGAAATCGCGGTGGCAAAAATCCGCGAGGACGCGCCGTTCGACAAGGTCTGCTACATCGGCTGCGGCGTCACCACCGGGATCGGCGCGGTCATCAACACAGCGAAGGTCGAGGAAGGCGCCAAGGCGATCGTGTTCGGCCTCGGCGGCATCGGGCTCAACGTGCTGCAGGGCCTGCGGCTGGCCGGCGCCGACATGATCATCGGGGTCGACATCAACAACGACCGCAAGGCCTGGGGTGAGCGTTTTGGCATGACGCATTTCGTCAACCCGAAGGAACTCGGCAAGGACCTCGTCCCGCACCTCGTCGACATGACGAAATCGGGCGCCGACCAGATCGGCGGCGCCGATTACACCTTCGATTGCACCGGCAACGTCACGGTGATGCGGCAGGCGCTGGAAGCCTGCCATCGCGGCTGGGGCCAGTCGATCGTGATCGGCGTGGCCCCCTCGGGCGCGGAGATTTCAACCCGCCCGTTCCAGCTGGTGACCGGCCGGGTCTGGAAAGGCACCGCCTTCGGCGGTGCGCGCGGCCGCACCGACGTGCCGAAGATCGTCGACTGGTACATGCAGGGCAAGATCGAGATCGACCCGATGATCACCCATGTGATGCCGCTGGCCGAGATCAACACCGCGTTCGAACTGATGAAGCGCGGCGAATCCATTCGCGGCGTGGTGACGTTCTGAGATCACGAAAGCCATTGCCGGCTGCCAGCCGTTGGCTGGTCGCCGGCCACGCCCCGTGAAAATACGGATGGGAAGGAAAACACGCGCACCAGTCATTAGTCATATTCCAGCCGAGTGCGCGCCGATCATCATGCCTTAGCAAATTTGGTCTCATGTCGTTGCTGACATCTTCTGATGGTAGCAACTTCATGGCCTCCGCCGACCAACGCGCGCCCGACAAACACTCGCCTCGTGGCGATCGGGCCGATATCGCGGGTCGGGGTCCTTGGACGGACGCCCCGCGCAACGCCCGGCTCCGACTGCAGTTTCGATGGCTGATGACGGTCGCACTGGCAAATCTATCCGTGCTTGCAATCGATCAGCAAAATCTGGGTGACGGCTTTTCAACCGCCGTCAGCCTGCGACTGTTCGTGGTGACACCGCTTGTGCTGATCGGGCTCGGCGTCAACGTCTGGTCGACAAACCGCCATTTACAATCCGCGGCAAGCGCTGCCGCGACGGTTTCGCTCGTGGTCATAACGTCCCTCCTCGGCCAATGGGCGCAGGAGCCGCTTGCGAGCCGGTACATGATGGCCGCACAATTCGCGATCTTTGCCGCGGCGGTATTTGCATCCCTGCCCTGGCGCGCTACGCAAATCATGACAGCCGTCGCGATCGCCGCGTACGCACTGATCGTCACCGGGGCGATGCAGTTTCCGCGCGCCTTGGTCAATCTTGATCTGGTCGGATTCAGCATACTGATCGCGATTCTCGCGCTGTCCATTCGCAGACAGGAAGAGGTCCGGATGAATGAAATTCTGGCGATGCGCCGCATCGACGCCGCGCGAACGGCCGAGTTGCACAAAGCCAATGCCAGGCTGTCGCAACTTTCCAGCACCGACGCGCTGACCGGTGTCTTCAACCGGCGCTACCTCGACCTGTTCGCCGAGAACTGGTCCACCTCGCTCGTCCCGTCGCTTGGCAGCGGCGTATTGATGATCGACGTCGACCACTTCAAGCTGTTCAATGATCTGGGCGGGCACGCTGAAGGTGACCGTTGCCTGCAACGGGTCGCCGTGGCGATACAAGGCGCCCTCCGGTCACCGGACGACATCGTCGTCCGGTACGGCGGGGAGGAGTTCGTCGTTATTCTTCCGGCCGCGGATCGATCCGAAGCCCTCGCCGTAGCCGAGCGATTGCGCGTCGCGGTAAGCGAGCTGCAAATTCCCCATCCGGGTCTCGGGACCGGCGCTGTTGTCACCGTCAGCATCGGTACATGCGTCGCAACGCCCGGCGAGAACATCACCGACACTATCGAGCGCGCGGACAAATTGATGTATGCTGCGAAGAAAGGTGGCCGGAATCGTGTTTCGGCGTGAACCGCACCGGATCGACCTACCGATCAGGGCGTGGCGACCTGCTGGGGACCGTGAGAGATGCGCCTGCAATTTCAGACTGTCGATGTGTTCACCGGCACGCAATTCGTCGGCAACCCGCTGGCCGTTATTCTGAACGCCGAGGGGCTGTCGGCCGGACAGATGCAGGCCATCGCCGCCGAGTTCAATCTGGCGGAGACGACCTTCGTGCTGCCGCCGAGGGACGCCGCCCATACCGCCGAAGTGCGGATCTTCACCCCGCGCAGTGAGTTGCCGTTTGCCGGCCATCCCAATGTCGGCACCGCTTTCGTGCTGGCCCGCGCCGGCTCCAGTTACGGCCGGCCCGTCGGCGGCGACCGAGTCATTTTCGAGGAGAAGGCCGGACTGGTCCCGATCGAGATTTTGCGGGAGGGCGCGATCGTGGTGGGCTCGAAAATCGCCTCTCCGCAGCCGCTCTCGGTCGGCGCGGAGGTTGCGGTCGAACTGGTGGCATCGGCTTGCGGAATCCCGCTCGCCGAGATCGAGACCGTCCATCATCGCCCGCGCATCGCGTCCTGCGGCGCCCCGTTCATTCTGGCCGAACTGAAGAGCCGCACCGCGCTGCTCGGGGCAAGCCCGAACGGCGATGTGTTCCGCCTCGAAGTCAGCAAGCAGCCGGCCGTCAGCATCATGCTCTACACGCAGGTCCATGAGGGCGAGATCGATATTCGCGCCCGGATGTTCGCGCCGCATCTCAATATTCCCGAGGACCCGGCGACCGGCGCCGCCAACGTCGCGCTGATCGGCCTGCTCGCTCACCTGCGCCCGGAGGCTACCCTTTCGCTGTCGAAGACGATCGCGCAAGGCGTGGAGATGGGACGCCCGAGCATCCTGCAGGCGCAGGCCGACAAGAGAAACGGCACGGTGACCGCGACCTATATCGGCGGCCGTTGCGTGCCGGTCATGTCAGGGACGATCGATCTGGCCTGAGCGGATCAGAAGAACTCTTCCGGACAGGGATCGACGATCTTCCACATGTCCGTACCGTTCTTGATCTTCTTCATCTCGTTGGTCAGCCCGCCATTGCGGCTGATCCAGTCCTTCACCGGCCGCGGGTAATAGGACATCAGGTCGGATGTACCCTCCGAACTGTTGACCTTGATGCCGAAAGTGAACGCCTTGTCGTAGTAGGCCTGGTGGAAGCCGAGGCTGGCGCGCGGGGTCACGCAGACCTTGTTCATCGGCACGATGCCAAACACCATGGTGCAGGCCGAGTTGCAGATACCGTCGATGATGACGCGCTCCTTGCGGTCGCGGATGCGCTCGTACTTCGCCTTGTATTCGGTGACGTAGCCGCCGTGATCCCGGGTAATGCGCAGATCGGCGCGCGCCGGCGAGGTGGCCAGCAGCGAGAGCAACAGCAAGGGCAGAAATGTGATGCGCATGGATCGATCGGAAACCGGTAGGCGGAAGAATATTCGGCCCTCAAGCGGGCCCTCGGAGGACTCTGGCGGCACTATGTTGGAATTTCGTTAAGCATTCCGAAAGGGCGAAAAAGGGGCATCCGATGACGATTTCGCTCGATTTCAGAGGAATTCTGCCCCACCCGCGCGGCCTATCCGGCGCATCAGGACGGGATAGCCCTCCCTGGCCAAGTCTGGTAATCGGAGCCATCGAACGTAGTTCGGTACCCGCTTTCAGTGCTCAGGCAGCCGCCCCAAGAAATTGGAACCCTGCTAACACATTGAAAACATTGATGCGCTCGTAGCTCAGCTGGATAGAGCATCGGATTTCGATTCCGAGGGCCGGGAGTTCGAATCTCTCCGAGCGCGCCAACCGTCTCTCGCCGACGTTTTCATTGGAATTTTACCGTCCGCAGATGACCTGAGCCGGGGGCCATGCCCGCCCTTC
>CALROE020000401.1:0-4485 GCA_943369715.1 Bradyrhizobium ivorense | reverse complement strand
CCTCCGAGGCCCTAAATAGCGGCCATGACCCAGACCGCTTCCTCGACCGGCAAGATCCCCGTCACCGTGCTGACCGGCTATCTCGGTGCCGGCAAGACCACCCTGCTCAACCGCATCCTTTCGGAAAACCACGGCAAGAAATACGCCGTCATCGTCAATGAATTCGGCGAGATCGGCATCGACAACGACCTCATCATCGGCGCCGACGAAGAAGTGTTCGAGATGAACAATGGCTGCGTCTGCTGCACCGTGCGCGGCGACCTCGTCCGCATCCTCGACGGCTTGATGAAGCGCAAGGGCAAGTTCGACGCCATCATCGTCGAGACCACGGGCCTCGCCGATCCGGCGCCGGTGGCGCAGACCTTCTTCGTCGACGAGGACGTCCAGAAGCACGCCCGGCTCGACGCCGTGGTGACGGTGGCGGACGCCAAATGGCTTAACGACCGGCTCAAGGACGCGCCCGAGGCCAAGAACCAGATCGCCTTTGCCGACGTCATCGTGCTGAACAAGACCGACCTTGTGAGCAAAGCCGAACTGGCCGAGGTCGAAGCCCGGATCCGCGCCATCAACCCGTATGCCAAACTGCACCGCACCGAGCGCTGCCAGGTGGCGCTGTCGGACGTGCTGGAGCGCGGCGCGTTCGATCTCGACCGCATTCTCGAAATCGAGCCGGAGTTTCTGGACGCCGGTGATGGTCATGATCACGACCATCACCACGGCCATGATCATCACCACGATCACGGCCACAGCCATGGTGGCCTGAAGCATTATCACGACGAGGACATGCAATCGCTGTCGCTGCGCTCCGACAAACCGCTCGATGCGACCAAATTCATGCCGTGGTTGCAGAACCTCGTCGCCAGCGAGGGCCAGAAGATCTTGCGCTCCAAGGGTATTCTTGCCTTCACCGACGATGACGACCGCTATGTGTTTCAGGGCGTCCACATGATGCTGGAGGGCGACCACCAGCGCGCCTGGAAGGAGGGCGAAGCGCGCGAGAGCCGCCTCGTCTTCATCGGCCGCGAACTGCCCGAGCAGATGATCCGTGACGGCTTCGAAGGCTGTATCACCACGTGATGAAAGAGTTCGATCCCGGCACCAATGCCGCCTCCATCGTCTCGGTCACTGACCGGGTGCGCCCGCTCGCGATTCCCATGCCCGTCACCTCGGTGCATTTTCTCGGTGAGGTCGCCGCCTTCGTCGGCGCCGAGGAAAGCGTGGCGCTGGTGAGCGCCGA
Source organism: Bradyrhizobium ivorense (assembly GCA_943369715.1). Lineage (GTDB taxonomy): Bacteria > Pseudomonadota > Alphaproteobacteria > Rhizobiales > Xanthobacteraceae > Bradyrhizobium > Bradyrhizobium ivorense_A. The sequence goes on along the minus strand of CALROE020000401.1, from coordinate 3,248 downwards.
GGGCGAGATATCGCTCGCCCCGGTCCACAGCGGCGGCATTTTGTGCGCCGCGACCGACGGCGCCCGCATCGTGATGGGTGGCGACGACGGCAAGGTCGTTTCGCTGGACAAAAAGGGCGAGGTCACGCTGCTGGCGACCGACGCCAAGCGACGCTGGATCGACAATGTCGCGGTTCATCCCGACGGCGCCGTCGCGTGGTCGGCCGGCAAGACCGCCTATGTCCGCGGCGGCAAGGGCGAGGACAAGTTTTTCGAAGTGCCCTCGACCGTCGGCGGCCTGGCGTTTGCGCCGAAGGGGCTGCGGCTCGCGATCGCGCATTACAATGGCGTGACGCTGTGGTTTCCCAACATGGCCGCCAACGCCGAAGTGCTGGAATGGGCCGGTTCGCATCTCGGCGTGATGTTCAGCCCCGACAACAAGTTCCTGGTCACCGCGATGCACGAGCCGGCGCTGCATGGCTGGCGGCTCGCCGATACCAGGCACATGCGCATGACCGGCTATCCCGGCCGCGTGCGGTCGCTGTCATGGAGCGCCGGCGGCAAGGGACTGGCGACATCAGGCGCCGATACCGTGATCGTCTGGCCGTTCGGCAGCAAGGACGGTCCGATGGGCAAGGAGCCCGCGATGCTGGCGCCGCTGCAGGCGCGGGTCTCCGCGGTCGCCTGCCATCCGAAGCAGGATATTCTGGCGGCGGGCTACAGCGACGGCACCGTGCTGATGGTGCGGCTGACCGACGGCGCGGAAATCCTGGTGCGCAAGAACGGCGGCGCGCAGGTCGTAGGCCTGGCCTGGAATGGCAAGGGCACCCAGCTGGCGTTTGCCGCGGATGATGGCGACGCCGGGCTGCTGGCGCTGTAGGAGGCAAGCCTGAGCGGCGTGGAACCCGGCCGCCGTTCAAACGTTGAGTCTCGCGAACCATTTCGCGACAACCCAGCGGTGAAGCCAATGTCTCCGGACCACGACCGTAAACGTGCTTTCAGGACGGATATGACGCTTGCCTCTGCAATGGTCGCGATGGGGCTTGTGATATTTGGCCTGTCGGTGGTCCAGCTCAAGGCGCGCAATCCGCAAATGGCGCAGGCAACGCAGCCCCTGCAATCGACGCCCGGCGCGGAGACCAAACCGTCGGGGCCGGTGGAGCCAACGACCACAGGCGCACGACCAGCCCAGGTTCTGCCCGAGCCGGCGCGGCCTGACGCCGAGGCCCAGAAGGCCGGCGCCCAGCCTGCATTGCCGCCCGCGCCAGCGGAGAAGACCGCCGCGCCGATCAAGGAACGGTAATGCCGGCTTCGTGCGTAGCCGCCACTTCCGGCGTCGGTCAGCGCGCGCCCTTCAGCGTGCAGGATGTGGAGCAGGTGGTGGTCACGCCGCGATCGCAGGCGATGCAGGCACCTACGCACTGCTTCATGTCCCTGGGATTGTACACGCTGTAAAGCTTCCTGGCGCAGTTCCCGATCGAGCCGGTTACGTCATTGTTGTCAGGCGAGCACGCAGCCAGTGCCGCCGCGAACAGGACGATAGCGATGATGGCGCGCATGGTCAGCGCTCCGCTGAAGAAGCCTTCGCTCGAAACGATGCTGCGGCGACGGCTCCAGGCCTCGCAAAAAGTACCCTTCAGCGTGGCACGTCATGGTTAATTTCTGGTTATGACCGCATCCGCACATTCTCGATTCGTCATCACCGGGCCTGACCCGGTGATCCATCTTTCCTGAAGGATGGATACGCGGGTCAAGCCCGCGTATGACGAGTAGGGAGTGACGCGATGTCAGTGCCTTACCGCACCAGCACGTTCCTGAACTGCCAGGGATCCGACGTGTCGATATCCTCCGGAAACAGCCCGGGCCGCCCCGACAGCGGCGTCCAGTCCGTGTAGAAACCCTTCACCGGGCCGAGATACGGCATCTGGATTTCCAGCAGACGATCGAAATCCATCTCGTCGGCTTCGACGATGCCCTCATTTGGGTTTTCCAGCGCCCACACCATGCCGCCGAGCACGGCGGAGGTCACCTGCAGGCCGGTGGCGTTCTGATAGGGCGCGAGTTTGCGGGTTTCTTCGATGGAGAGCTGCGAGCCGTACCAGTAGGCATTGTTGTCATGGCCGAACAGCAGCACGCCGAGTTCGTCGATGCCATCGACGATCTCGTTTTCATCGAGGATGTGGTGCTTTTCCTGCATCTTCGCTGCGCGGCCGAACATTTCATGCAGCGACAGCACCGCATCATCGGCCGGATGATAGGCATAGTGGCAGGTCGGCCGATAGACCGCCGCGCCCGATGCGTCCCGCACGGTGAAGTAATCGGAGATCGAGATCGACTCGTTATGGGTAACGAGGAAGCCATACTGCGCGCCGCGGGTCGGGCACCAGGTGCGCACGCGCGTGTTGGCGCCGGGCTGCATCAGGTAGATGGCGGCGCCGCAGCCGGCTTCGTGGGTCCGCGCATTCTCGGGCATCCACTTTTCGTGGGTGCCCCAGCCAAGCTCGGACGGCTGCACGCCTTCCGACAGGAAGCCTTCCACCGACCAGGTGTTGACGAAGACGTCCGGCTCCTTCGGCGACTTGGAGCGCTGGGTGTCACGTTCAGCGATGTGGATGCCCTTGATGCCAGCCTGCCGCATCAAGTCCGCCCATTCGGCTTTGGTCTTCGGCTTTGGGGCATTGAGCTTCAGATCGGCGGCGACATTGAGCAGCGCCTGCTTGACGAAGAAAGAGACCATGCCTGGATTGGCGCCGCAGCAGGAGACTGCGGTCGTCGAGCCCGCGGGTCGCGCCTTCTTGGCGGCTAGCGTCGCTTCGCGAAGGGCGTAGTTGGAGCGCGCTTCCGGGCCCTTCGATGAATCGAAATAGAAGCCGAGCCAGGGCTCGTTGACGGTGTCGATATAGAGAGCGCCCAGTTCGTTGCAGAGCTCCATGATGTCGGTGGAGCCGGTATCGACCGAGAGATTGACGCAAAAACCCTGGCCGCCGCCTTCAGTGAGCAACGGGGTCAGCAATTCGCGATAATTCTCCCGGGTCACGCCCTTCTGAATGAAGCGTACATTTTGTTTGTCGCAATGCGCCTTGCGACCCTCGTCCTTGGGATCGATCACGGTAACGCGCGACTTGTCGTAATCGAGATGCCGCTCGATCATCGGCAAGGTGCCTTTACCGATGGAGCCGAAGCCGACCATGACGATGGGGCCGGTAATCTTCGCGTAGATCTGCGAGGTGGGGCTCATGGGAAGGTTTCTCCGGAACGTGCTGGCGGGA
>CALROE020000400.1:0-4492 GCA_943369715.1 Bradyrhizobium ivorense | reverse complement strand
TGGGGTCGTCGACTTCCTTGTCGAGCAGCTCTTCGCAGTTGATGTGCGCCCACGGATGCTCGTTGTCGTGCGCGCCGACGCCTTCGTAATATTCGAGCGGCGACATCAAATCGGAGCAGCGCTTGCGAAACGCCTCGATCGCGTCGGCGGTTTTGGCGCCGTATTTGCGGCGCATCCCCGGCACGTCGTTGAGCAATTCGCCATCGAGCTGGACCTGCTCGGCATCCATCGGAATAGTCTGCAGGCCGAAATGCTGGATCAGTTCGCGAAGCGGATCCGGGCCCGTCATCGAGTAGTCGTAGATCTCGGCAACGCCGGCTTCGTACATCGCCGGCGCCGAATCGAACTTCCGCGTCACGATCTTGCCGCCGACCCGGTCGGAAGCCTCGTAGATGGTGATGCGGCAGAGATCGCCGAGCTTCTTTTTGAGATACCAGGCGCTCATCAGCCCGCCGGGGCCGCCGCCAACGATTGCAAGATCCAGCATATGGTTTTCCGTCGCCCCAGCCGGCCGCCCGCAGTTCGCGACGCGCCCGGTCTAACTCACCCTAGCAAAAGCGCTTTTGACACTGAAGGGAAGATGAACAAAGCAGTGTGCAGTGCGAGAAAGGCGAAAAACAGCAAAAAGGCCGGCTTTCGCCGGCCTTTTTCGTAACATTGTGAATCCGGAGGGCCTTATTCGGCCGGTTCCGCCGGCGGCAGCGCCAGCGGTTCGGCTTCGGGAGCCGAAGGCACGATGGTCGCCTGCTTCGCGCGCTCGTCCAGGATGAGCTTGTCGCGCTTGACGGCGACTTCGCGGATCTTGGCCATCGAGGCGCCGGTGCCCGCCGGGATCAGCCGGCCGACAATGACGTTTTCCTTGAGGCCTTCGAGCGGATCCACCTTGCCGTTGACCGCGGCTTCGGTGAGCACGCGGGTGGTCTCCTGGAACGAGGCCGCCGAGAAGAACGAGCGGGTCTGCAGACTCGCCTTGGTGATGCCGAGCAGTACCGGCGTTCCCGTGGCGATCTTCTTGCCCTCTTCCTTGGCCTTGGCGTTGAGCACGTCGAACTCGATCTTGTCGATCTGTTCGCCCGAGATCATGTCGGTCTCGCCCTGGTCGGTGATCTCCACCTTCTGCAGCATCTGACGGACAATCACCTCGATGTGCTTGTCGTTGATCAGCACGCCCTGCAGCCGGTAGACCTCCTGGATTTCGTTGACCAGATAGGCAGCGAGTTCCTCGATGCCCTTGATCGCCAGGATGTCGTGCGGCGCCGGATTGCCTTCGACGATGAAATCGCCCTTTTCGACGATGTCGCCGTCCTGCAGATGGATGTGCTTGCCCTTCGGAATGAGGTACTCGCGAGTCTCCTCGTTCTTGTCCATCGGCTCGATCGAGATGCGACGCTTGTTCTTGTAGTCGCGGCCGAACCGGATGGTGCCGGCGATTTCCGCGATGATGGCGGCATCCTTCGGCTTGCGGGCCTCGAACAGTTCCGCGACGCGCGGCAGACCGCCGGTGATGTCGCGGGTCTTGGCGCTTTCGGTCGAGATACGCGCCAGGATGTCGCCGGTCTTGACCTTGGCCCCGACGTCGACCGACAGAATGGCATCGACCGACAGCATGTAACGGGCCTCACCGCCACGCGCGAGCTTGAGGATCTTGCCATCCTTGCCCTTGATGACGATCGCGGGACGCAGATCGGCCCCGCCGCGCGACGTGCGCCAGTCGATGACGACGCGCTTGGCGATACCGGTGGATTCGTCGAGCGTTTCCGAGATCGACTGCCCCTCGACCAGATCCTCGAAGCCGATGGTGCCCTCGACTTCGGTCAGCACCGGACGGGTGTAGGGATCCCATTCGGCGATGCGCTGGCCACGCTTGACCATGTCGCCTTCGTCGACGCGCATCCGCGCGCCGTACTGAATGCGATGGGTCGCCCGCTCGGTGCCGTCGGCGTCCGTCACCGCCACCACCATGTTGCGGACCATCGCGACGAGATGGCCTTCGCCATTCTTCGCGATCGCCTTGTTCTTGATCGTCACCTTGCCGTCGAAATTCGACTCGATGAACGACTGCTCGTTGATCTGCGCCGCGCCGCCGATGTGGAACGTGCGCATCGTCAGCTGGGTGCCGGGCTCGCCGATCGACTGCGCCGCGATGACGCCGACCGCTTCGCCGTGGTTGACCGGGGTGCCGCGGGCGAGATCGCGCCCGTAGCACTTGCCGCAGATGCCGTTGACCAGTTCGCAGGTCAGGGCCGAGCGGATCTTCACTTCCTGGATGCCGGCCTGCTGGATGGCGTCGACGTGAATCTCCTCCATCAGCGTGCCGCGCTTGACCACGACCTTGTTGGTCACGGGATCGCGCAGATCCTCGCCGTTGGTACGGCCGAGAATGCGCGACGCCAGCGAGGCTACGACCGTGCCGGAATCGATGATGGCGCGCATCTTGATGCCGAGCTTGGTGCCGCAATCATCCGCGGTGATGATGCAGTCCTGCGCCACGTCGACCAGACGCCGCGTCAGGTAACCGGAGTTCGCCGTTTTCAACGCGGTGTCCGCGAGACCCTTGCGGGCGCCGTGGGTCGAGTTGAAGTATTCGAGAACCGACAGGCCTTCCTTGAAGTTGGAAATGATCGGCGTCTCGATGATCTCGCCCGACGGCTTGGCCATCAGGCCGCGCATGCCGGCGAGCTGGCGCATCTGGTCCTGCGAACCACGTGCGCCGGAGTTCGCCATCATGAAGATCGAGTTGATCTGGGCTTCGCCGCCCTTCGGATTCTTCTTAACGGCGGAAATTTCCGCCATCATGTCTTCCGAGATCTTCTTGGTGCACTTCGACCAGGCGTCCACGACCTTGTTGTACTTCTCGCCGTGGGTGATCAGGCCGTCATTGTACTGCTGCTCGAATTCCTTGGCGAGCGCGCGCGTCTCGTCGACCGTCTTCCACTTCGAAGCCGGCACCACCATGTCGTCCTTGCCGAACGAAATGCCGGCCTTGAAGGCGTTGTAGAAGCCGAGCGCCATGATGCGGTCGCAGAAGATCACCGTCTCCTTCTGACCGCAGTGACGATAGACCTGGTCGATGACGCCGGAGATTTCCTTCTTGGTCATCAGCTTGTTGATGATGTCGAACGGCATCTTCGGCGACTTCGGCAGCACCTGGCCGAGCATGGCGCGGCCGGCCGTGGTGTCGTACCAGCGGGTGACCGGCTTGCCGGCCTCGTCCATGCCCTGCCAGCGATACTTGATCTTGGTGTGGAGGTGGATGACCTTGGCGTGCAAGGCATGCTCGATCTCGGCCATTTCGCCGTAGAGCTTGCCTTCGCCGGTCAGGCCTTCACGCAGCACCGACAGATAATACAGACCGAGCACGATATCCTGCGACGGCACGATGATCGGCTGACCATTGGCCGGATGCAGGATGTTGTTGGTCGACATCATCAGCACGCGCGCTTCGAGCTGGGCTTCCAGCGACAGCGGAACGTGCACGGCCATCTGGTCGCCGTCGAAGTCGGCGTTGAAGGCGGCGCAGACCAAGGGATGCAGCTGGATCGCCTTGCCCTCGATCAGCACCGGCTCGAACGCCTGGATGCCCAGGCGATGCAGCGTCGGCGCGCGATTGAGGAGCACGGGATGCTCGCGGATCACCTCGTCGAGAATGTCCCAGACCTCGGGACGCTCTTTTTCGACCAGCTTCTTGGCCTGCTTCACCGTGGTGGACAGACCCTTGGCGTCGAGCCTCGAATAGATGAACGGCTTGAACAGTTCGAGCGCCATCTTCTTCGGCAGGCCGCACTGATGCAGCCGCAGTTCGGGACCGACCACGATCACCGAACGGCCGGAATAGTCGACGCGCTTGCCGAGCAGGTTCTGCCGGAAGCGGCCCTGCTTGCCCTTCAGCATGTCGGCCAGCGACTTCAGCGGACGCTTGTTGGCGCCGGTGATGACGCGGCCGCGGCGGCCGTTGTCGAACAAGGCGTCGACCGCTTCCTGCAGCATGCGCTTTTCGTTGCGGATGATGATGTCGGGCGCGCGCAGTTCCATCAGCCGCTTCAGGCGGTTGTTGCGGTTGATGACGCGGCGGTAGAGGTCGTTGAGATCCGAAGTCGCGAAGCGGCCGCCATCGAGCGGCACCAGCGGACGCAGATCCGGCGGAATCACCGGCACCACGGTCAGGATCATCCATTCCGGCTTGTTGCCGGAATAGCGGAACGCCTCGACGATCTTCAGGCGCTTGGCGAGCTTCTTGTGCTTGATGTCGGATTCAGTTTCCTGCATCTCGACGCGCAGGGACGCCTCGAGCTTTTCGAGCTCGAGTCCCTTCAGCAGTTCGCGAATCGCCTCGGCGCCGATCATGGCGGTGAAGCTGTCCTGGCCGTATTCGTCCTGCGCCTTCAGGTACTCGTCTTCCGAAAGCAGCTGACGGTCCTTGAGCGCGGTCAGGCCCGGCTCCAGAACGACGTAATATTCGAAATAGAGGATCCGCTCGAGATCCTTCAGGGTC
>CALROE020000399.1:0-4504 GCA_943369715.1 Bradyrhizobium ivorense | reverse complement strand
TGGTCTATACGCCCTACAATGAGGGCACGCTGGAGGATAACGATCTCATCGCGACCTCGATGCCGCTCCAACTGGCGCGCAAGAGCCATGCGCTGACCTGCGACAAATCCAGGGCGCTCGACAAGGAATTGCTCGCGGGACTGGAGCGGGTCGGCTTCAAACTCGATTTCGGCGAGGGCAACACCGGCTGGCAGTTCAAATACCTGACCCGCGGCGGCGGCTATTATTTCAACGTCGGCTGCTCCGACCTGCTCATCAGGGGCGAGATCGCCTTGAAGCAGTTCGCCGATATCGAAACCTTCGTCGCCGAAGGCATGCGCATGGAGGACGGCCAAACCATCGCCGCCGATCTGATCGTGCTGGCGACCGGCTACCAGCGCCAGGAAGAGCTCGTGCGAAAGCTGTTCGGCGAGGCCGTCGAACAGCGCGTCGGCACCATCTGGGGTTTTGGCGAAGAGCAGGAGCTGCGCAACATGTATGTGCGCACCGGCCAGCCCGGCCTCTGGTTGATCGCCGGCGGCCTCGCGCAATGCCGGATCGGATCGAAGCAACTGGCGCTGCAGATCAAGGCGGTCGAGGAAGGGCTGATTGCGCCCTGACGCCGGCGCTGCCGCTCACCATTCGCCGTGATCGAGGATTTGCCGGGCAAGGAAGGATTCCGCCCGGCGCCAGGCCGCGTCATTGTCGCCGCGAAAGGTGATGTAGCGATAGAACACCATCTTCCGCGCCTTGACGTCGATGACGTCGAATTTCGCCTGCTGCACCAGCGTGCTCATCTTGTGAAAGCGGCCAATCAGGAGATGGGTGGCGCCGGCCTGTTCTGCCTTGCCCAGCAATTGACCGTCATTGATGTCGCCCACCGAACAGGCGTTGGGCGGACACTCGAGCGCCGCGTTCGCCAACTTTCCGCTCGCCACCAGATCGCTGCGCAGTGCTGCTTCAAACTCGCGCAGCCGCCGGCGATGGTCGGCGCTTTGATCGATCACCTCACCCGAGGTGTCGACATAGTGGATTTCGGCTACGGCGAGCACGGGTGTCGTCCCTTGCGTCGTCCCTTGCGCCCGACCTTGCCCGACAGGGCCGACGTCGACCAGTTGGTAGCGCCCGGATTCCGCGATCAGCCGCCGGGCTTCTTCGGTCGAAAGCCGCAATTGCTCGCGGTCGATGTCGTCAGGCGCGATGGTGGGCGCCGCGGCGCTGAAATCCATCAGTTCGAACGGAAACACCGCCATCTCGACCGGAGACGCCGCGCTGGCGGCCCCGGCCGCCCCGCTCCCCGCAAGGAGCAACACCGCGACGAGGTGAGATGCAATGCAGCGCATCGATCAACTCCAAAGCCAGACCGGATCCCCGGCATCCTGCAAAATCAGCGTCCGCTCTGCAACCACCGGTTTATTACGCTTTTGGAGAGGAAGACACGAAGATCGGTTCGGGAATCTCGTTCGCTGCTCCACAATAGTCATGGCAGCCCCGCGCCGCGGCTCTCGCGCGCAAGCGCTGCCTCTGCAACAATGGTCCCAACAGGACAAATCGGGGGGGGGGGAACAACATGCCGGTCATTCTCGGCTCGGGCGAGCATCGTTACCGCGTGGTGGAGAACTGGGCGAAGCTGCCGGATGGCTGGAGCCTGACCGACGTCGCCTCCGTCGCGGTCGACAGCAAGGACCGCGTCTACGTCTTCAACCGCGGCGCCCACCCGATGGTGGTGCTCGACCGCGCAGGCAACTTTATCAAAAGCTGGGGCGAAGGCCTGTTCAACCGCGCCCATGGGCTGCACATCGACGCCGACGACAATCTCTATTGCACCGATGACGGCGACCATACCGTTCGAAAGTGCTCCGCCGACGGCAAGGTGCTGCTGACCATCGGCATTCCCAACAAGCCGGCGCCGTTCATGAGCGGCGAGCCGTTCCACCGCTGCACCCACACCGCGCTGTCGCCGAAGGGCGAGATCTACGTGTCCGACGGCTACGGCAATGCCTGCGTCCACAAATACACGCCCGACGGCAAGCTGCTGAAGACCTGGGGCGAGCCGGGCACCGATCCCGGCCAGTTCAACATCGTCCACAATATCGTCACCGACGCCGACGGCTGGGTCTATGTCGCCGACCGCGAGAACCACCGCGTCCAGGTGTTCGACGGCAACGGCAAATACGAGACGCAGTGGAACAATCTGCACCGGCCCTGCGCGCTGTGCGCCTGCGGCGGCGGCAAATCCCCCAATTTCATCATCGGCGAACTTGGCCCGGGCATGGCGGTGAACCGCAAGGTGCCCAATCTCGGTCCGCGCCTCTCCATCGTGGATTCCAAGGGCAAGCGCGTCGCGCGGCTCGGCGGCGAAAACGGTCCCGGCCTCGAAGCCGGCAAATTCCTCGCGCCGCACGGCATCGCGCTGGATTCCAGGGGCGACATCTATCTCGGCGAAGTCGGCGTCACCGACTGGAAGACCAGTTTTCCGGATACGCCGATGCCGCCGGAAGTCGGCGTCGCGCGCTGCCTGCAGAAGCTGGAAAAGATTTAGCGCCGTAGGGTGGGCAAAGCGTAGCCTGCCCACCATTTCACAATCACCGACAGAAAGATGGTGGGCACGGCGCAAAGAGCGCCTTTGCCCACCCTACGAATTTCACGCGTTCTTCAGCGCGACGCGGAATTCGGCTTCGGTCTTCGACTTCACTTCGTCGAGCGTGACGCCGTCGGCGAGTTCGATCAGCGCCATGCCGTCCTTGCCGTGCTTGTCGATGGTGAAGACCGCGAGATCCGTCACCACCATGTCGACCACCTTCTCGCCGGTCAGCGGCAGGTTGCACTGTTTCAGCAGTTTCGGGCCGTCCTTGGCGGAATGCTCCATCACCACCACGACGCGCTTGACGCCGGCGACGAGATCCATCGCGCCGCCCATGCCCTTGACCATCTTGCCGGGGATCATCCAGTTGGCGAGGTCGCCGTTCTGCGCCACCTGCATGGCGCCGAGGATCGACAGGTCGATATGCCCGCCGCGCACCATGGCGAAGGAATCGGCCGACGAGAAATAGCTGGTGTCAGGCAGTTCGGTGACGGTCTGCTTGCCGGCGTTGATCAGATCGGGATCTTCCTCGCCCTCATAGGGAAACGGCCCCATGCCGAGCATGCCGTTCTCGCTCTGCAGGCTGACGTCGACGCCGGCCGGGATGTAGTTCGAAACCAGCGTCGGAATGCCGATGCCGAGGTTGACGTAGAAGCCGTCGCGCAGTTCCTTGGCGGCGCGGGCAGCCATTTGTTCGCGGGTCCAGGCCATCAGACTTCCTCTCAGGTTGCGGCGGCAGCCGCCTCACGCTTGCGCGTGGTGCGTTGCTCGATGCGTTTGTTGCCGGTTCCCACCTCGATGATGCGCTTGACAAAGATGCCGGGCGTATGGATGTGGTCGGGATCGATCTGGCCGGCCGGCACCAGGTGCTCGACCTCGGCCACCGTGATCTTCGCGGCCGTCGCCATCATCGGATTGAAATTGCGCGCGGTCTTGCGATAGACGAGGTTGCCGGCGGTGTCGCCTTTCCAGGCATGAACGATGGCCACGTCGGCGAACAGCCCGCGCTCCATCAGATACTTCTCGCCGTCGAATTCCTTCACTTCCTTGCCCTCGGCGATCAGGGTGCCGACGCCGGTCTTGGTGTAGAACGCCGGAATGCCGGCGCCGCCGGCGCGAATGCGCTCGGCCAGCGTGCCCTGCGGCGCGAATTCGAGTTCCAGCTCGCCGGCGAGGTACTGCTGGGCGAACAGCTTGTTCTCGCCGACATAGGACGAGATCATCTTTTTGATCTGCCGGGTTTCGAGCAGCCGGCTCAATCCGATACCGTCGACGCCGGCATTGTTGGAGACCACGGTCAGGTTCTTGACGCCGGAGTCGCGGATCGCGTCGGACAGGGCCTCGGCGATGCCGCACAGGCCGAAGCCGCCGGACATGATCATCATGCCGTCCCTCAAAATGCCTTCGAGTGCCGATTTGGCGTCGGGGTAGACCTTGTTCATGGAATACGACCTGATGGGAGGAAGGGCGCTGGCGGCTGGGCACTGGCGGCCCGCATTGACCGGGATTATTAGGCGAATTCTTCGCAATGCGTCAATGACGAGGGGGTTGCGCCGGCCGGGGCGGTTGGGGAGGCCGGGGCGGCCTTGAAAGCGTCAAGAAAACCGATCAAGTTGAGACAGTTGGCCTGCCGCCCGGCTCGTTCCTTCAGCGGCCCGATGGATCAACCCGACCCCAGCTTAACCCGTTTCGAGTTCAACCAGACTTGAGTTCAACCAGACTTGGATATGTCATTGACGATGGCCCAGGGAATGAAGCGCCTCGGCATGCCGGTTGCGGCATTGTTCGGCGTGGCGCTGATCGGCTTGATCGGGACCTCCTGGTTTCTCAACCGCGACGCCCTGCGTCAGGCGGTGGAGGCCCAGATCCGCGCCGTGACCGGCCTCGATCTGGTCGTCAACGGCCGGATCGACGTCTCGGTGTTTCCCGGCAGCTACGTCT
>CALROE020000398.1:0-4531 GCA_943369715.1 Bradyrhizobium ivorense | reverse complement strand
CATAGAACGCCAGCATGCCGTTGGCAAAGCGCCGGTCTCCCGACGTCGCCCCCGTCCCCGTCAGCGCGCCGCCGAGGAGTTCACAGATAAACGCCAGCCCAGAGCCCTTGTGCTCGCCGAAGGCGCGGATCGCACCGGTTCCCTTGGTGTGGTCGCGCGGCCCCTCCGCGCTGTACGGCCCGTACAGCACCGCCGGATCCTCGCTCAAGCTGCCGTCGGCATCGATCAGCGCGCCCTTGGGCAATTTCTTGCCGCCGCGGCTGGCGACCAGCACCTTGCCCTCGGCGACGATCGAAGTGGCAAAATCCAGTACGATCGGATCCTGGCCAACCCGCGGGATGCCGACGCAATAGGGCGCGGTCGACAGCCGCTTCTCGACGCCGCCGTAAGGCGCCACCAGCAGCGAGCCGGCGGCATTGACGAAATGGATCGAGACCAGTCCTTCGGCCGCCGCCATTTCCGCCCAGTCGCCGACCCGGCCGATATGTCCGGCATTGCGCAGCGCCACGGCCGACAGACCCGATGCCTTGCATTTCTCGATGCCGATCCTGACCGCCTGCGGCGTGACGGTTTGTCCATAACCGAACTTGCCGTCGACCACCGCCAGCGACGGCGTATCGACCACGACCTCGACGGTCTGGTTCGGCACCACGGAACCCATCTTCTTCCAGCGGATGTAGACCGGAACCCGGATCACGCCGTGGCTGTCATGGCCGGTGAGATTGGCGGTCGTCAGGTAGGTCGCGATGCGCTTCGCTTCTTCAGGCGACGATTCGGAATGGGCGAAAACTTCGGCAACGAAGTTGATCAGGTTCTGAACTTGAATGGTGACCATTTGCGGATTTCGTTCTGCCCTGTGTGGGCCGGCTGCATCGTCAGCGGCGACCCTGCTCCCGCGCCGGTTTTCATGACCGGCTTGGCGACCACTTTGAGCGAAAAATCGCGGGCGTGTCTATGGCTTCCAACCTTATCGGGGCGCGATTGCGATGATTTGCCCGGCCGCTATGCATCGTGCCGGTAGCATCATGCAAATTTGCGCTTACTGGTCCACCTCGACGCGGCCTTCCTCCGCCACTTCCATGGCGGAAAGGCTGTGTTCCAGCGCGGCGAGCATCTCCTGCAGCTCGGCGAGCCTGCGGGCGCCGAAACGTTTGGTAATGGCCGCATAGATCGCTTCCGACGACGGCGCGACCGCCGCGATCAGCTTGAGGCCATCAGCCGAAATCGACACCACGGCGCGGCGTTGATCGGCTTTCGCCACCCGGCGCTCGATCAGCTGCCGCGCTTCCAGGTCGCGCAGGATACGGGACAGGCTCGGGCCGAGCAGAAACGCTGTCCGCGCCAGTTCGGTGACCTCGATGGTCTCGACAGCGGCCAGCGCGCGCAGGATGCGCCATTGCTGCTCGGTCAGTTCGTGATGGCGCAGCGAGGGGCGAAACTGCCGCATCACCGCCTCGCGCGCGCGCAGCAGCGACATCGGCAGCGAACGGGAGAAGTCCCGCATCGGCACCCGCCGCGCCGGTACGCCCGCCGGAGCCGATCCGGAATTTTTGACCAACTGCTTGCGCGCCATGTCGATCGGATGCTCCAGGTTTGCGCTGCAGCAAGCAGCAAATCAGTTTGCGCCTAACCATTTAACATGTTAATCATTTGCCGGCATCCTCTTTTTCGCTGGTTCCGCATGGCCCTTTCCGCAGACGAAATCCGCAGCGCCGCCGAACGGCTGCATCAGGCGGAAAAGACCCGCCGGCAGATCCGGCAGCTGTCGCTGGATCATCCCGGCATTACTCTCGCCGACGCCTATGCGATCCAGAAGGCGTGGGTCGCGATCAAGGTCGCCGAGGGCCGCGTCGTCAAAGGCCACAAGATCGGCCTGACCTCGAAGGCGATGCAGAGCGCGCTGAACATCGACGAGCCGGATTCCGGCATCCTGCTCGACGACATGTTCTTTGCCGATGGCGGCCTCGTGCCCTCGGACCGATTTATTGGCACGCGGGTAGAGGCCGAACTCGCCTTCATCATGAAACAGCGGCTGTCGGGACCGAACTGCACCCTGTTCGACGTGCTCAACGCCACCGACTTCGTGGTGCCGGCGCTGGAAATCCTCGACACCCGAATTGAGCGGGTCGATCCCGTGACAAAATCGACGCGAAAGATCTTCGATACCATTGCCGACAACGCCGCCAATGCCGGGATCGTGCTCGGCGGCCGCCCGTTGCGCCCTCTCGATGCCGATCTGCGCTGGATCGGCGCATTGTGCTACCGCAACGGCCAGTTGGAAGAGACCGGGCTCGCGGCCGGCGTGCTCAATCACCCCGCCACCGGCGTGGCCTGGCTCGCCAACAAGATCGCCGCCAATGGGCTGGCGCTCGAAGCCGGGCAAGTGGTGCTGGCGGGATCGTTCATCCGCCCGATCGAGACCCGCAAAGGCGACACGATCCAGGCCGACTATGGTCCCTGGGGTTCCGTGAGCTGCTACTTCGCCTGAAGCGCTTGACAAAAGTATGCCGCATGAATTTGAAACGAGATGATGCGCGTTCGACCACCTCTCCCATCGGGAGAGGTCGGATCGCCCTTGCGATCCGGGTGAGGGGTTACGGACTATCGATAGACCGTACCCCCTCACCCCAACCCTCTCCCCATGGGAGAGGGGGCGCACCTCCGTTGCCGCCACATCACAGCAAAACTTCGGCTGAAGTCGTCTGATTCTGGGATTAAAGACATGCCGCATTTCACCATCGAATATTCCGCCAATCTCGACGCCCGCGTCGAGATGGCCGGGATCGTCGAGCTGGTCCGCAAGGCCGCGGTAGAGACCGGTATCTTTCCGCTCGGGGGGATTCGCGTCCGCGCCATCCGTTGCGAGCATTACGCCATCGCCGACGGCAACCCGCGGCACGGTTTTCTCGCCATGGTGCTGCGGCTTGGCGAGGGCCGCGATCTCGCCGCGCGCAAGAAGGCGGGCGAGCATATTTTCCGCGCGCTCTCCGATCATCTCGATCCGGTCTTTGCAAATTCGAAATTCGCCTTGTCGTTCGACATGCAGATCAACGACAAGGAAACCAGCTGGAAGCGCAACAACATCCACGACGCCCTGAAAGTGGAGACGACAAATGGATAAGGCCACACCGAAAGACGTATTTGCCGCCAATCGCGAGCGCGCGGCCCCGCTGCTGAAGCAGCTGCGGGCCGACGGCATCGGCCACATGATCGACGGCAAGATTGTTCCGTCGATCTCTGGCGATAGTTTTGAAACGAGATCGCCGATCGACGGCGCGGTGCTGGCGACTGTCGCGCGCGGCAATGCCGAGGATATCGACCGCGCCGCCACCGCGGCAGCGCTGGCCTTCAAGGCCTGGCGCGACATGCCGGCGACGATGCGAAAGAAACTGCTGCACCGGGTCGCCGACGCCATCGAGGACCGCGCCGACGATATCGCCGTGCTGGAATGCATCGACACCGGCCAGGCCCACCGCTTCATGGCCAAGGCCGCGATCCGGGCGGCGGAAAATTTCCGCTTCTTTGCCGATCGATGCGCCGAGGCGCGCGACGGCCTCAACATGCCCGGTGAAGAGCACTGGAATATTTCGACGCGCGTGCCGATCGGTCCGGTCGGCGTCATCACGCCGTGGAATACACCGTTCATGCTGTCGACCTGGAAAATCGCGCCTGCCCTCGCGGCGGGCTGCACCGTGGTGCACAAGCCGGCGGAATGGTCGCCGGTCACGGCTGACCTGCTGGCGAAACTGGCAAAGCAGGCCGGCGTGCCCGACGGCGTGCTCAACACCGTTCATGGCATCGGCGAGGAAGCCGGCAAGGCGCTGACCGAACATCCCGCCATCAAGGCGATCGGTTTTGTCGGCGAAAGTTCGACCGGATCCGCCATCATGGCGCAGGGCGCGCCGACCCTGAAGCGGGTGCATTTCGAACTCGGCGGCAAGAACCCGGTGATCGTGTTCGACGATGCCGATCTCGACCGCGCGCTCGATGCCGTGGTGTTCATGATCTACTCGCTGAACGGCGAGCGCTGCACCTCGTCGAGCCGGCTGCTGATCCAGCAGGGCATCGCCGACAAGTTCATCGAGAAGCTGACCGCGCGGGTGAAGGCGCTGAAAGTCGGACATCCGCTGGATCCCGCAACCGAAATCGGGCCGCTGATCCATGAGCGCCATCTGGCAAAAGTCTGCTCCTATTTCGACGTCGCCCGCAACGACGGCGCGGTGATCGCGGTCGGCGGCAAGCCGCATGACGGCCCCGGCGGCGGCCATTACGTGCAGCCGACGCTGGTCACCGGCGCGACCGCGAAAATGCGGGTCGCGCAGGAGGAAGTGTTCGGCCCGTTCCTGACCGTGATTCCGTTCCGCGACGAGGCCGAGGCGGTCGAGATCGCCAATGGCGTGCAGTACGGCCTGACCGGTTACGTCTGGACCGGCGACATGGGCCGCGCGCTGCGCGTCGCCGACGCGCTGGAGGCCGGCATGATCTGGCTCAATTCGGAAAACGTCCGCCATCTGCCGACCCCGTTCGGCGG
>CALROE020000397.1:0-4533 GCA_943369715.1 Bradyrhizobium ivorense | reverse complement strand
CGGTCGTTGCGCGCGGGCGGCGGCGAAGGCGGGCGCGGACGCGCCGGCGGCGGGGAAGCCGGCGGCTGCGCGGCAACCGGCGGCGCCGGCTCGCCCGGCCGGCCCGTTGGCCGTGTGGTGGCGCGGAAGGAATCGCCGGCGCGGGCGCCGCCGCGCGAGGCGTCGCGGGCGCGCTGGGCGGCTTCGGATTCGACCTTGCGGACGGCCTCTTCCAGCGACAGCCGCTCGCGGGTGATCTCGGATTCGCTCAAAGGCGGCTGCACGCTGCGCAGCTGCGCGATCAGCGCGGCGCGGGCCCGCTCATACAGCGCGCGCCGGCTCTCGCCGGGGGCACTGGGGTCCAGGCCGGCAATGGCGCGGGCGATCAGCGGGTAGTAATCAGCCATATCGTCTCAACATTGCAGGCCTTCACATTGCAGGCCTTCCGGTAACATCTCGTTAAGCCTCAAACGGGTTCTGCACCAGAATAGTATCTTCGCGTTCCGGGCTGGTGGAAAGCAAGGCGATGGGACAACCCACCAATTCCTCGACCCGGCGGACATATTTGATGGCCTGGGCCGGCAAATCCGCCCAGGAGCGGGCGTTGGCGGTCGGCTCCTTCCAGCCCTCGATGGTCTCGTAGACCGGCTTGATCCGGGCCTGTGCGCCCTCGCCGGCCGGCAAATGGTCGATTTCCTTGCCGTCCAGCGTATAGCCGGTGCAGACCTCGATCTGCTCGAAGCCGTCGAGAATGTCGAGCTTGGTCAGCGCCAGCCCGTTGATGCCGCAGGTCCGCACGGTCTGGCGCACCAGCACCGCGTCGAACCAGCCGCAGCGGCGCGGACGGCCGGTATTGGTGCCGAACTCGCGGCCGCGCTCGCCGATCTTGCGGCCGATCTCGTTGTCCTGCTCGGTCGGGAACGGGCCCTGGCCGACCCGGGTCGTATAGGCCTTGCAGATCCCCAGCACATAGCCGACCGACGACGGGCCCATGCCGGTGCCGGTCGCCGCCTGCGCCGCCACCGTGTTGGACGAGGTGACGTAGGGATAGGTGCCGTGGTCGACGTCCAGCAGCGCGCCCTGCGCGCCCTCGAACAGGATGCGCTTGCCCTCGCGGCGCTTCTGGTCGAGCAGCCGCCACACCGTCTCGGTGTAGGGCAACAGCTGCGGCGCCAGCGCGGTCAGTTCCTTCAGGATGCCGGCGCCGTCGATTTCCTCGAGGCTGAGGCCGCGGCGCAGCGCGTTGTGGTGCGCCAGCAGGCGGTCGATCTTGTGCGGCAGGGTGTCGAGATCGGCCAGATCCATCAGCCGGATGGCGCGGCGGCCGACCTTGTCCTCATAGGCCGGACCGATGCCGCGCCTTGTGGTGCCGATCGCGGTCAGGGCGCTGGACGATTCCCTGAGCGCATCGAGCTCGCGATGCAGCGGCAGGATCAGCGTGACGTTCTCGGCGACGCGCAGGTTGTCCGGGCTGATGGCGACGCCCTGGCCCCTCAGCCGGGTCACCTCGTCGAGGAAGGCCTGCGGATCGAACACCACGCCGTTGCCGATCACCGCCAGCTTCGAGGGGCGCAACACGCCGGAGGGCAGCAGCGCCAGCTTGTAGGTGATGCCGTTGATGACGAGGGTATGGCCGGCATTGTGGCCGCCCTGGAAGCGCACGACGATGTCGGCCTGCTCCGACAACCAATCGACAATCTTGCCCTTCCCTTCGTCGCCCCATTGGGCGCCGACGACGACGACATTGGTCATTTCGAAAGATATCCCTCTGCAACTGTCTTGGTCCGAGAATGATCGGTTCGGAAAAACGGTTCCCACTCTTCCGGATCATGCGCCCAGCCGAAATCACGGCCGGAGCCGCTCGCATGCGAGGCATACCATCGGATAAAGGAAGCAGGCTATCGAAGCAAGCAAGAACGGGCTCTTTCGACCGGGTTGGAGGGTCTCCAACCCATTGATATCCCCTGAAAATTTGTGGCGGCGCGAAGGCAATATGCGGCGCCGCCGGGTCCAGTCATTCTAATGCAGCACAAAGAACGCCAGCGAGGCCACAGCCATTACGGCGGTCGCGGCCCAGCCCGAGACCGCCATGGCGCGCGACACCGTCAGCCGCCCCATCACCCTGGGATTACGCACGATCAGCATCATGACCGCCATCAGCGGCGCGGCCAGCACGCCGTTGACGACCGCGGCCCAATACAGCGCCCGCACCGGATCGAGACCGACGAAATTGAGCGCCGCGCCCAGCAATGTCGCCACCGCGATCGTCGCATAGAAGGCGCGGGCGTCGGTCGGCCTGGCGTCGAGACTTTCGGCCCAGCCGAACACCTCGCTGACCGCATAGGCCGCCGACCCCGCCAGCACCGGCACGGCCAACAGGCCGGTGCCGATGATGCCGATGGCGAACAGCGCAAAGGCGAACTCGCCGGCGATCGGGCGCAGCGCTTCGGCGGCCTGCGCCGAGGTCGCGATATCGGTGACGCCGTGGCCGTGCAGCGTCGCCGCGGTCGCGAACACGATCGCCAGCGACACCAGCGAACTGAAGGCCATGCCGACGATGGTGTCGAGGCGGATGCGGGCAAGCTCCGGCCCCGCCGTTTTCGGCGAGACGCAGAGCGGCTTGGCGTGGTGGCGGTGCTGCTCCTCGACTTCCTGCCCGGCCTGCCAGAAAAACAGATAGGGGCTGATGGTGGTGCCGAGGATCGCCACCATCGCCATGGCGGAGGCGCCGTTGAAATCCATGGTCGGGAAGACAAGCGATTTCAGCGCCGTCGCCCACGGCACGTCGGCCACGAACACCACGGCGACATAGGAGAACAGCGACAGCGTGGTCCATTTCAGCACCGCCGCGTAGCGCGGATAGTTGAGCCAGACCTCGAGCACGATGCAGGCCACGCCGAACAGCAGCGTGTAGAGCTGACCCGGCCCGCCGACCAGCAGCGCCAGTGCGGCGCCCATCGCGCCGAGATCGGCGCCGAGGTTGATGATGTTGGCGACCAGCAGCAGCGTCACCACCAGCCGCAACAGCCAGCGCGGGTAATGCCGCCGCAGATTATGCGCGATGCCACGCCCGGTGACGCAGCCGATCTGGGCGGCGATTTCCTGGATCACGACCATCAGCGGGAAACTGAGCACGAAGGTCCACGCCAGCGCGAAGCCGAACTGCGCGCCGATCTGGCTGTGGGTAGCGATCCCGCTGGGATCGTCATCGGCCGCACCGGTGACGAGGCCGGGGCCGAGCCGGCGCCACAGGCGCGCAGGCAGACTGCCGGCCGACTGCTCGGGTGAGTCGTTCATGCCGCCGGCCTAGCCGAAATGTCCGGATGGCCGTCGGGAATCGCGGCAATCAATCCGTCACCAGCGATCGCGCCAGCGCCCGAACCGACCGCGGCCGTAGTTCGAATCGAGTTTGGCCTTCTGCTCGTCGCTCAGCGTCGCGTAGAACGCCTCCAGCGCCGGCCGCATCGTCTTGATCGCCTGCAGCATGGTGTCCATGCGCTTTTCCATGGCTTCGGTTCGCCCCAAGATGGTCGCGGGCACATCGGTCTGACAGGCGTTGCGCATGACCTCCGCCGCCTTGATCGACGCTGCCTTGAATTCATCGAACTTGCCGCGCTGCGCGTCAGTCAGCTTGACCAATTCGGCGATCCGGTCGGCCCGCCACTCCGCAAAGCCGCTGGCGCCGGGATTGCACATCGCGCCGAAACCGCGTCGGCCCATCATCCCCGGCCCCATCATGCCGGGACCCGACATCATGACCGGGCCCATGAATCCGGATCCTGGACCGGGCTGTGCAGTGGCGGTCGCCAGCAACACGCTGACGCCCAAGGCTGCGGAAGCAATCAGCGTCATTCCGAGTCTTGCGGCCATGGCAATCCCTCCATAGGGGTTCGCGCTCCCCACCCGTCGGCAAACGGAATGCCTCCGTCAATGTAACGGTAGCGGAGCGCAGTGGAGCGGCATTGATGTGAGTCAAAGTCGGTCGCTCATGTCCGCGCGCCAGGCCATCTGAGCACTCGCGGAAGCGATTGTGAGCAGAGCGGGCGTGACGGCCCACCCCGGAATTTGCTATCTGGACTCCGCCTCGTGACGTCGGAGCAATGGCACCATGTCGAAGACCACGCCTGCGACCCTTGCGCTGCGGAAGGTCGGCTGCGCCTTCAAGCTGCACACCTATGTCTACGATTCCAGCGCCGAAAGCACCGGGCTGCAGGCCGCCGAGGCGCTCGGCGTCGACCCGAACCGCGTGCTGAAGACCCTGATGGCCGAGGTCGACGGCACGCCGGTCTGCGTGGTGGTGCCGGCGGACTGCGAAGTCAGCATGAAGAAGCTGGCGGCGGCATTTGACGGCAAGGCCGCGAACATGATGCGCCCGGCCGATGCCGAACGGATGACCGGCTATCATGTCGGCGGCATCAGCCCGTTCGGGCAGAAGAAGCGCGTGCCGGTGGCGATCGAACTGACGGCGCTGAGCCACCTGACCGTGTTCGTCAATGGCGGGCAGCGCGGATTGCAGATCGAAATCGATCCCAATGATGCCGCCATCGCCGCGGG
>CALROE020000396.1:0-4536 GCA_943369715.1 Bradyrhizobium ivorense | reverse complement strand
GTTGACCGGCCGCTCATGCGGCAGCAACGGCGCGATGTCCCAGCCATCGAGCAGGATCCTGCCCTCGTCCGGCGTCTCGAAACCGGCCAGCATCCGCAACAGCGTGGTCTTGCCGCAGCCCGACGGGCCGAGCAGCGCGAAAAATTCGCCCGCCCGGATGTCGAGCGACAGCCGGTCCACCGCGCGAAAGCCGCCGAACTGCTTCACCACCGATTCGATGCGCAACAGCGGAATGTCGGCGGCCTCGGCCGGAGGCGCGGACCTTGCCGGCTCCGCCACCAGTTCCAACGGCGGTTCGGATGTCACTGGTTCGTCAGTCATGTTCCCCGCCGGCGGAATCGTGCCTGCACGCTAGCGGCGGATCGGCAAAGGCTCAACCCTGCTGTAGGATGACCGGCGCCGGCACGACCATTCACCCCTTCAAGCGGAAGCAAAACATGAACCGGGACACTTATGACTTGCCGCTGACGACGGCATCGGACCGCGCCGCCGCATGCTATCGCGACGGCGTCGACTGCATGCTGGCGGCCTGGAACGGCGCCGGCGACGCCTTCGACCGCGCCATTGCCGAGGATCCCGGCTTTGCACTGCCCTATGTGGCCCGGGCGCGCATCCACCAGATGAACATGGAAATCGCCGAGGCACGGGCCAGGGCGGCGCAGGCCCGGCAGCTTGTGACCGCGGCCAGTCCGCGCGAGCGGCGGCATGTCGAGATCATGGCCGCCACCATCGAGGGGCAGCCGATGGCGGCATTGTCCGGCGCCGAACAGCATCTCGAGGAATATCCGCGCGATGCCCTGATCCTGTCGCTGCTGCTTGGCGCGTTCGGTCTCTATGCCTTCTCCGGCCGGGCCGACCACGACGCCGCAAAACTCGCGATCTGCCAGCGTCACGCCAGCCATTACGGCGAGGACTGGTGGTTCCTGACCTATCTCGGCTGGTCGCACACCGAAGCGGGCAACGCCGGCATCGGCCGCGCCCTGACCGAACGGGCCCTGCCGCAGCGGCCCGCCAACGCCAGCGCCGCGCACGGGCTGTCCCATGCGCTGTTCGAACAGGGCGAGACGGAAGCCGGCCGCGAGTTCCTGTCCTCCTGGCTGACGACGCATGAAAAAGGCAGCTTCCTGCACGGGCATCTGTGCTGGCACGTCGCCCTGACGGCGATCGAAGCCGGCGATCCCGACGCCGCCCTTGATATCTACCAGCGGCAGATCAGGCCGACCGGCTCGCCCTATCCGCCGCTGAACGTGTTCACCGATACCGCGTCGCTGCTGTGGCGGCTGTCGCTCGCCGGCGTATCGGGGCTGGAGCCGCACTGGCGCGAAGTCGCCGCCTATGGCGAAAGATTCTTCCCGCAGGCGGGCGCTCATTTCGCGGACGTGCACTATGCCCTGGCGGCTTCGGCCACGAACCCCGAGGGCTTGCATGCAAGGCTGGGGCAAATGGAAGTGCGCGCCGCCGGCGGCAAGCTCGCGCCGGGTCCAGCCGCGATCGGCCTCTGTCGCGGCGTGCAGGCTTTCGCCGAAGGCGATTACGGGCGCGCCGTCCGCATCCTCGAACCGCTGATGCCCGAACTGGTACGGATCGGCGGCAGCCATGCCCAGCGCGAATTGTGGGAAGACACCTTCATCGTGGCTTGCCTGCGCGCGGGACGTGGCGACACGGCCGCACGACTGATCTCCGAGCGGCTACACCGCCGGCCGTCAGGACGCGATGCAGCCTGGCTGCGGCAAGCGCAGCCGGCGGCGCAGTCCTGAGTCGTATTTACGAAACCTTGGCCGCCATGAATGCCGCCAGCGCGTCGCGGTCGGCTGATGGCATGGTCAAACCCAGCTTCGATCGCCGCCACAGAATATCGTCGGGAAAACGCGCCCATTCCCTGGTCATGAGATGGCGTACCTCCGCGCCCGTCAGCTCCGGTCCGAAGGCCGGCCCGAGGTCGGTGCGGTCGCCGGCGTCACCCAGGATGGCCGGCAGGCGCGAGCCGTAGGCGGCGACCAGACGCCGGGCCTGAGGCTCCGAGAGAAACCGCCAGCGCGCGACGGCCGTATCGACCTCGGTTTCGAACCGTTCCCACGCAAAGTCACCGCCCGGCAGCGGCGTGTGAGCGGTCCAGCGCGGCGACATCGGATAGAACGGGGTGAGCCGGGCGACCGCCCGCTCCGCGCGCAGCCGCGCGGTGGTGACGTCGCCGCCGAAGATCGTCAGCAATGGCGCCTTGCCGCGCGTCCGGTCGCACGCCACCGCACCATCCCGCGCGGCGCGCCCGCGCGCCGGACGCGCCACCAGATTGGCACCGGACACAGTCCTGATCACGTCGACCAGCTCGATCCGCTCGCGGAAATAGCGGTTAGCCGCGTCGCAGAGATAGCCGACATCGCCTGACGTCATCGACACCACGGCGGGATCGCCCTTGAAGGCGTGCCCGACGGTCCCGATCAGCGTGAAATCGCGCTCGTAGGGGCTGGCGAAAATCAGCCGCCGGTCGCTGTTCTGGAATACATAAACGTTGTCGGTATCGAACAGGCGCCTGACCACGATCTGGCTGATCTGGACCGCGCCGACGTCGGGCGGCTTCATGCGCAACACGGTTTCCGCCACCGACGCACTCCAGGCGCCCGTCGCGTTGGCCAGCGCGCGGGCCGTGACCACCCGACGGTGGCCGCGATCGATCACCACCAGCCGCCAGCTGTCGAGCCGCTCGGCGCGGACGCAGCGCGCGCCGGTGCGGATGTCGGCGCCGCGCTCGGAGGCATCGACGGCATTGAGAACCACCAGCCGGGAATCGTCGACCACGCAGTCGGAATATTCGAAGGCAAGGCCGATCGGCCGCTTCAGCGCGTTGCCGACCGGATGGTGGGTGATATCGATGGTGGCCGACGCCGGCAGCCGTGGGCGCGAGGCGAGGCGGTCATACAGCAAGAGCCACGACCGCAGCACCCAGGGCTGACGCTCGTCGGAATGGGCGGGAATGACAAAACGCATCGGACGCACCAGATGCGGCGCGGTGCGCAGCCAGATGTCGCGCTCCCTGAGCGCCGCGCGGACGCGAAACAATCCCCTGCGCTCCAGCACCTGGAGATCGCCGTGGATCAGCCGGGGCGAGGCCTGCGATGCGCCGGCGCCGAGATCGCCCTGCTCCAGCAGGATCACGCGCAGGCCGCGTCCGGCGGCGTCGCGCGCGATGCTGACGCCGTTCAGGCCCCCGCCGATGATAGCCAGATCGTAATCCGCCATGCAGGACCTTTAGCCGGTCTTGCGCGCGAGCTCCATTGTATCACTGGGGTTGCGGCCGACCAGCGTGGCGTATTGCCCGATCGGCAGCGGCTTGCCGAGGAAATAGCCCTGCACCGCGTCGCAGCCTGCTTCCGCGAGGAAGGCGAGTTGCTCCTGGGTTTCCACGCCCTCGGCGACGATCGACATTTCGAGGCCGTGGCCGAGGCCGATGACGGCGCGCACGATCGAAGCCGACTGCGGATTGCGTCCGAGATTGATGACGAAGGCGCGGTCGATCTTGATCTTGTCGAACGGAAACGCCTGCAGATAGCTCAGCGAGGAATAGCCGCTGCCGAAGTCGTCCATCGAAATGCGTACGCCGAGCGCCTTCAGCCGACGCAGCAGTGCCAGGCCGCGATCGAAATCCTCGATCAGCACGCCCTCGGTGATTTCCAGTTCGAGCCGGCCCGGCGCGAGGCCGGTTTCGATCAGGATCGAGTGCACCAGCCCGACCACGTCGCCATGCATGAACTGCGCCGGCGACAGGTTGACCGCAATCTGCAGCGGCAGCGGCCAGGAGGCGGCCTCGCGGCACGCTTCGCGCAGGATCCATTCGCCCATCTCGACGATCAGGCCGCTCTCTTCGGCGAGCGGAATGAAATCACCCGGCGGAACGAAGCCGCGCACCGGATGCATCCACCGCGCCAGCGCCTCGAAGCCGATGATCCGGCTGCCGGCAACGGTCGGATGCGCCATCGCCTGCGGCTGGTAATGCAGCGAGAGTTCGCCGTTCCTGATCGCGACCGAAAGATCCTGGTGCAGCACCCGGCGATCCCGGATCTGCTGATCCATCTCGGGCTCGTAGATGCTGATCGAGCCGCGCGATTTCGCCTTGGCGCGGAACAGCGCCGCTCCGGCATTGGCCAGCAGGGAAGCCGCGTCCGCGCCGTTGTGCGGGAATATCGAAATGCCCGTGGTGCAGCCGGTGCGAACCGATTTGCCGTCGATCAGGAATTCGCTGGAGAGCGCTTCGGCCAATTGCTCGGCCAGCAATACACCTGCGACCGGCTGCTTGCCGTCGATGATCATTCCGAACTCGTCGCCCGAGAGCCGGGCCACGACCCCGCCGCGCGCCGAGTGCTGGATCCGGTGCGCCACTTCGATCAGCAGCTTGTCGCCGACCGCATGGCCGAACACGTCGTTGATTTCCTTCAGGCCGTCGAGGTCGACCGACAGCACCGCGAATTCCTCGTCGGTGCCTCCGCAGGCCTCGATCATCTGCGCCAGCGCCTGCAGGAAGGCGGCGCGGTTCGGCAGGTC
>CALROE020000395.1:0-4536 GCA_943369715.1 Bradyrhizobium ivorense | reverse complement strand
CGCCGCCTTCACGCCGCTGGTTTTCATGGACGGCATCGTCGGCCGGCTGCTGCGGGAATTCTCGCTGACCCTGACCTTCGCCATCGTGGTTTCCACCGTGGTGTCGCTGACGATCACGCCGATGATCTGCGCGCATTACATCAAGTCGGCGACCTCGGACAACGCGACCTGGTTCGACCGCGCCGTCGAAGGCACGCTGTCGCGCATCGTCACGTTCTATACGCGGACGCTGCGGACGGTGCTGGGCTTCCCGATCCTGACCCTGATCGTGTTTTTCGCCACCATCGCGCTGACGGTGGTGCTCTATATCAAGACCCCGAAGGGCTACTTCCCGGTCGACGATTCCGGCTTCGTGATCGGCGCGACCCGGGCCTCGCCCGACACTTCGTTCCAGGCCATGCTGAAGCTGCAGCAGCAGCTCGCCGATATCGTGATGGCCGATCCGGCCGTCGCCGGAATCGGTTCGACGCTGGGCGGCCCCGGCGGTCCCGGCGGCGGCGGCGCCAATCGCGGGGTGATGTACATCAGTCTGAAGCCGCCGGAGCAGCGCGCGGGAATATCGACCCAGATGGTGATCGACCGGCTGCGCAAGGATCTCTATCGCGTCGCCGGCATCCGGCTGTTCATGTTCGCGGCGCAGGACATCCGCGCCGGCGGCCGGCAGAGCGATTCCGATTACCAGTACACGCTGAGCAGTCCCGATCTCGATTTGCTGCAGAAATGGGCGCCGATCGTGGCCAAGCGCATGGAGAGCGTCGAGGGCATAACCGACATTTCCAGCGACCGCGATCCCGGGGGCTTGCAATTGACGCTGGCGATCGACCGCAAGACCGCCTCGAGCCTCGGCGTTCGCGTCCAGGACATCGACAACGCGCTCAACAACGCGTTCTCGCAGCGGCAGATCTCGATCATCTATACCCAGCGCAACCAGTACATGGTGGTGCTGGAGATCGATCCGAAATTCCAGGCCGATCCATCCAACCTCGAGCACATCTTCGTCGCCGGCGCCAATGGCGCGCAGGTGCCGTTATCCTCCGTGGTGCGCTTTACCCGCGGCCTGTCGCCGCTCGCGGTCTATCATTCGCAGTCGTTTCCCTCGACCACGGCGTCGTTCAACCTGCTGCCCGACGTGCCGCTGGAGGTCGCCACCACCAATATCCAGCGCGCGGTCGACGAATTGCACATGCCCGAGGGCATCCGGGGCAGCTTTGACGGCAACGCCGGCGACTTCAACAAGACCAGCGGGCGGCAGCCGCTGCTGATCCTCGGCGCGCTGGTCGCGATGTATATCGTGCTGGGGGTGCTCTACGAGAGCCTGGCCCATCCCCTGACCATCATCTCGACGCTGCCGTCGGCCGGGTTGGGCGCGCTGCTGGCGCTGCAGGTGACCAATACGCCGCTGACCGTGATCGCCTTCGTCGGCATCATCCTGCTGATCGGCATCGTCAAGAAGAACGGCATCATGATGGTGGATTTTGCCCTGGACGCCGAACGGAATCGTGGATTGTCGTCCGCCGACGCCATTTTCGAGGCCTGCAGCGCCCGGTTCCGCCCCATTTTGATGACGACGCTAGCGGCCCTGTTCGCCGGGATTCCGCTTGTGATCGCCACCGGCCCCGGCACCGAGCTGCGCCGGCCGCTCGGCATCACCATCATCGGCGGGCTGCTGGTCTCGCAGATCCTGACGCTCTACACGACGCCGGTGATCTATCTCCTGATCGACCGGCTGCGGCGGCGCTGGGGGGCGGCGCCCAGGGCGGTCGCAGTCCCCGCGGAATAGCCTCGAAAACGGCCTTTGCGTTGTTGAAGCGGGCGCCCGGCAAGCGTATAGCGGGCCCATGTCAAAATCCCCCGCGCCTGAAATGGCCGCCGCCGCTGAAGCGGTGCCGGAATGTCCGCGCTGTAAAAAGCCGATGCCGCTGTGCATCTGCGACAGCATCACGCCGATCGAGAACAAGGTGCAGCTCCTGATCCTGCAGCATCCGCAGGAGCAGGACAGGTTGCTGGGCACCGCGCGGCTGGCCGCGCTGCATTTTCCGAACGCGGTGCTCAAGATCGGCCTGTCGTGGCCGAGCCTGTCCAAGGCGCTGGGGCGCCGGGTGCTCGATCCCTCGCGCTGGGCGGTGCTGTATCTCGGGTCCGCCAAGGTCGCGGATCTGGAGACCGACCGCGATATCGTCGCCATCGACCACAAGGGCAGGGCCGAGGAAAACCAGCGCGGCCTCCTGAAGGATATCGAGGGCATCGTGCTGCTCGACGGCACCTGGAGCCAGGCCAAGGCGCTGTGGTGGCGCAATGCCTGGATGCTGAAATGCCAGCGCGTCATTCTCGGCCCGGCGCAGCCGTCGCGCTACGGCAAGCTGCGCAAGGAGCCGCGCGGCGATGGGCTGTCCACCATCGAAGCGGCGGCGATGCTGCTGTCCGGCCTCGAAAAGCGGCCCGATATCGCCGAGACCCTGCACGCCAGTTTCGAACGGATGCTGGCGAGATACCGGCAAGTGCAGGACACCATGCCGGAGATCGCGCCGAAGCCGAAGAAAAAGGATTACCGGCGGCGCAAGCGCGCGTAATCGGCCTTGGTTGCCTATCCCTGACCGGCCGTATAAGAGATCGGCCAAGGGGCCACGTGGCGGAGTGGTTACGCAACGGTCTGCAAAACCGTGCACTCGGGTTCGATTCCCGACGTGGCCTCCAAGCCTCTGCAAACAAACGGCATTATTTTGGCTGTCAGGCTGCGCGGGGACGCTGCGCCTCACATCAATAGATTTATCTAACATTCTGATATCGCACGGGAATGTGCGAAATTTCCTGTGGGAATCGCGCCGCTGTCCCGAAACGCTTGATTGAGTGAGGCCGGACCTCGCCATCACGGGACCCCCCGTAGCGCCGGACTACATCCTGCAAACCGTGATGCAATAGGTGTGCGGAACCCAGGACAGGTCCTCGCGAATATGAACCTCGACGGACGGGAAAACACCCTCCAGCACGCGCCGGTAGCCGGCTTCGTCGCGGACGTATTCTCCCCGGTCGTGGGTATGCATCCAGTGCGCGAACGGGTGCTGGCCGTCGCGCAGGCAGCCGTCCAGCGTGAACAAGGCGCCGCCTGGTGCGAGGCTGTCGCGCACATCGCGCAAAACGCGGGTCGCGTGTTCGTCGCTGAGATGATGCAGCAGCGCGTTCATCATCACGAGATCGGCCTTGCCGAACTCTTCCGAAACGGTCTTGTCGAATTCGCGCAAGTGAAACTGTCCGAGGTGGCCGAACTGTCTGGTGGCAAAATCGATATAGGTCTTGTCGACGTCGAACCCGTGATAATCGATCGGCTGGTCCAGATACTGCAGCACGTGGCCGGGCCCGCAGCCGATATCGAACACCGTCGCGCCCGGGGACGTCGGAGGCATATAATCCTTCATGGCCTTCAGGCGGGCGCCGAAGAAACCGCCCCATTCCTGAAACTTCTGGTAGATGGCGGGCGATTCCAGGATTCGTCTGAGATCCATGCGATGGGCATCCATTTCGGGCTGTCGTTAACGATAAAGAACGCGGATTCCCAGCGCAATTTTCGGCCCAAGGTCCTCGCATTGACCCCTGAATTGCGATGGAATAACGATGTTTTATGCGTCTGGCGCTCGGCGCCCCGGACCAATTTGCCGAGGGCTCAATGAAGGTCGTGTTGCTTGCGGGCGGGCTGGGAAGCCGGATTTCCGAGGAGACGATACTCAAGCCGAAGCCGATGATCGAGATCGGCGGTCGTCCGCTGCTGTGGCACATCATGAAGATCTACAGCCACTACGGACTGAACGATTTCATCATCTGCCTCGGCTACAAGGGCTACCTGATCAAGGAATATTTCGCGAATTATTTTCTGCATATGTCTGATGTCACGATCCACCTTGCGGAGAATCGAATGGATATCCATCGCGAAACCGCCGAGCCATGGCACGTGACGCTGGTCGATACCGGCGAGGCGACGCAGACCGGCGGACGCGTCAAGCGCATCCTGCCCTACGTCAAGGATGATCCGTTCTTCGCGCTGACCTATGGCGATGGTCTTGCCGATATAGACATCAACGCGGAGATCGCCTTCCACAAGGCGCACGGCCGCCGGGCGACGGTCACCGTGGTGCGCCCCGCCAAACGCTTTGGCGCGGTCGCGATCGAAGGCGACAAGGTCACCGCGTTTGCGGAAAAGCCGGAAGACGACGGTGGCTGGATCAATGGCGGATTCTTCCTGCTGTCACCCGATGTCGGCGAGTTGATCGCCGAGGACGCCACGATCTGGGAGCAGGCACCGATGGAGCGGCTGGCGCAGGACGATGACCTGCGCGCTTATGTTCACAAGGGATTCTGGCATCCGATGGATACCTTGCGAGACCGGACATTTCTGGAGAATGAGTGGTCTCGCGGCACCGCCAAGTGGAAGATTTGGTGATCAATCCCGATTTCTGGCGCGGCCGTCGCGTCTACCTGACCGGCCACACCGGGTTCAAGGGCGCGTGGGCGGCGCTTCTGTTGCAGCGACTGGGTGCCGAGGTC
>CALROE020000394.1:0-4542 GCA_943369715.1 Bradyrhizobium ivorense | reverse complement strand
GCGCGACGCGGCGATCATCGACGCCGGCATCAAGCGCGCGCGTCCCATCGTCATGACCACCATCGCGATGGCGGCCGGCATGATGCCCTCGGCGCTGGCGTTCGGCGCCGGCGGCGAATTCCGTTCGCCGATGGCGCTGGCGGTGATCGGCGGCCTGGTGTTCTCGACCTTGCTGTCGCTGGTGTTCGTGCCGGCGATGTTCATCCTGATGGACGATCTCGGCGCGCTGATCTGGCGCTTCGGCAAGAAGCTGCTGGCCTCCAGCGGCGAGAACGAGCCCGGACCGGAAGATCATCCCGGCGGCCACAAGCCGCCACCGGCCATCGCGCATTCGCCCGCGGCGGAATGAGGGGTTATAGCCGTCGTCGCCCCGGGGGAAGATGACCTGGCATTCGCGCAGATGGCGGAAAATTGCGACCGCGCCGGCCCCTGGATTTCCGGATTCGCGCGAGAGGACTCGCATCACGTCCGTCAAAAATCGCGCAACCCGTGAACGTCCCGCGATCAGCCGCCGTCACCCGGATCGCAACGTCCGATCCGGGTGACAGGGCTGCCGGCTTTATCGATTATTCCGGCCGTCGAGCCGGAACGATGCCGAACTCGCCGATCCTAGTGATTGCGATGTCGCCCGTTTCCCTGGTTATTGTTGTTATTCCTCTGGCTACCGACAATGGCGCCGAGCACGCCAAGCGCCACGCCGGCGGCAATCTCACCCTCGCCAAGATGGCGGCCCTCGTCGATCCAGACACACCCTTGACGGCTGTTGCTGAAGCGCATGCCCCGGCCGCATTCGTCGCGGAAGGCGCGGCGCGGTTCGTCGCGAAACTGGCGCCGGTCGTCAAATTCCTCAACGCAGGTTTGCCGGCTGTTGCTGAAACGCATGTCTCGTCCGCATCCATCGCGGACCATGACGGTCATCTGCTCGACATCCGCGCTCTTCGCAAGCGCGAGCGGCAGCGCATTGGCGTCTGGTGCCGACAGGCCTGACAGTCCCGTCATGGCTACGGCAAAGGCCAGCAGCGCCAGCAGTTTCGTCCCGGATGCCTTGCCGTGCGCAGGTGCCACCTTATTGTTATGTGTTCTAACAGTCATCGTATTGATCCCCTTCTGAAAAATGCATCTGGTGAAAACAGTTGCGCAGCCCGCCGCGTTTCAAGCGGCTTGCAATACTGAACATGGTTCATCACTGAAAAACGAGGCGGCCCCCAGGCCACTATCGAATGCCTTGCAGACGAAGTCCTCAGCACGTCGCAGACGAACAGACGTAAGGGCGTAGGGCAAGCCATCCTCGTCTCCCGCCCTGCGTCAAATCGTCCATCAAGGCAGACGACCCGGTGCTCGTATGGTCCGGTTTCGACCTGGTGATCCAAGGACCGCGGTTCAGGATGTTACCGTCCTCGCAGTCGCATCCGCCAGTTGCTGCTGCAGAAACGGCTTCGACAGCTTGGGCAGGCCCTCATCGGCGCCGGGCGGCAGCTCGGCAAATCCGGTCGCCAGAATAATCGGCAGGCCGGGTTTTTCCAGCCTGATCGCGGCGGCACAGCGCTTTCGGCCGGCTTTAGTCGTTCCGCGCCACTGCCGTCAGCTTGGTCATGTTCTGAAGCAGGATTCGGCCGCGCTGCAGGTCCAGGATGCCGTCCTTGCGCCAGAGCTGCAGCTGGCGGTTGACGCTTTCGCGGGCGGCACCGACGAACACGCCGAGCTGCTCCTGCGAGATGTGCACCTCGGAGCCGAAATCGGACGACAGCGCGCAGAGCCGGCGCGCCAGCCGCACCGGCAGCGGCTGCAGCATGGATTCCTCCATCCGCTCGCTCATCCAGCGGATGCGCTGGCACAGCAGCATGATCAGCTTGACCGCCACCTTGGGCTCGCGCTCGAGATGGGCCAGGAAATCCTCGCGCCGCAGCACGAACAATTCGGTCGGCTCGCCGGCGGTGGCATCCGCCGTGCGGCTCTGGCCATCGAGCACCGCGACCTCGCCGAACAGATCGCCGGGGCCGAGGAAATTCAGGGTCAGGCGGCTGCCGTCCGACGCCCCGGTCTCGATCCGGATCTGGCCGCGGCGGACCCCGAACAGGGCGTCGCCGGCGTCGCCCTTCTGGAACAGCATCTCGCCGACCCCAAGGTGCTGGGTGTGGCAGAGGCTGGAGATCCGCTGCAATTCATCGGGCCCCAGGTCCGCGAACATCGGATTCATCTTCAGAATGACCGCAAATTCGGCCGCTTTGCTCATTGCAATGCCTTCCAGCGAGGACGCGAGATCGTCAGATGGGCGTTAGCAAATCTTGCCCGCCCCGAAGTGTGTCATAAGTCACATATCTTTGCAGCACCTCCGGATTATTTTTGCTGGCTTTGAGCGGTTTCCCCTTCGGGATAAGCTTGGGGGCCAAGGGTCCGCGCCGATACGGCCGGGCTGAACTTCGCATGCGGCTGGCCGATCTGGAATGACGACATGAGAGTACTGAAAATCGCCGGGGCCGCCATCGTCGCCGTGATCGTGGTGGCCGTCCTGCTGCTGATCATCGGCGTGCCCTCGGGTTTCCTGACGTCGGAAATCCAGGCGCGGGTCGAGCGCGAAACCGGCTACCGGCTCACTATCGCGGGCGCCAGCAAGATCGGGATCTGGCCGTCGCTCAATGTGACGCTGAACGACGTCACGCTGCAGGACCCGAAAGACCGCGACGGCTCCAGCCGCGTCACCGTCGGCAGCGTGCAGGCCGACGTGACGCTGGCGAGCCTGTGGTCGGGCCGCCCGCAGGTCACTGAACTCGTCGTCAGGAAGCCGGTGCTGCATGTACCGCTGCTGCGCGAACGCTCCGGACAGCTGATCTCATCGGCGAGGCCCGCGTCGCCTCCCGGTGGCGCCGACAAGGCCGCGATCGATCGCATCAAGGTGACGGACGGCACGGTGGTGTTTTCCAATTTGCGCGACCGCATCGAAAATCGCATCGAAGGCATCAACGCCGAAGCCAGAATCGGCGCCGACCGCAAGGTCAGGATTGCCGGCAGCGCCAAGGCCGGCGATCGTCCGCTCAAATTCGACATCAACGCCACCGCGCCGGTGCCGCCGCTGGAGCGGCAGAACATTCCCGTCGAAATCGTGCTCGACGCGCCCGGCCAGCTGCAGGCGCCGGTATCGGCAAAAGCCGAGGTTCGGCTCAACGGTTCGACCGTGATGATCAACGGCCTGTCGGGCACGCTCGGCGACGCCGCGTTCAACGGCTGGGCCTCGGTCGATCTCGCCAGCAAGCCGCTGGTCAAACTCGATCTCGACTTCCAGCGGCTCGACCTCGGCGGCGCCGCGCCGCGCGGCGCATCGGGAGCGCAGCCCTGGAGCAACGCGACCTTCGACGTCAGCGGAATGAACTATGTCGACGCGCAGGTGCGCGCTTCCGCCGCCGAGCTCAAAGTGGGCGGCGCGCAATTCGCGCCGGCCGCGATCGACGCGACGCTCGCCAGCGGCGTGCTCAAGGTGCGGTTTTCCAATCTCGGCGCCTATGGCGGCCAGGCCAGCGGCGAGATCACCGCCGATGCGTCGGCGGCCGAGCCGAGCTTCGCGCTGCGCAGCGACCTTGCGGGCGTGCGCGCGCTGCCGCTGCTGAGCAGCGTCGCCGACTTCGACAAGCTGGACGGCAAGATGCAGGCGAAGATCGCCGTGCGCTCCGCCGGCGCCAGCCCACGCGCCATCATGGCGAATCTCAACGGCACGGTGTTCACGGTATTCCAGGACGGCGCCATCCGCGGGCTCAACGTCGCCAAGATGGTCCGCTCGCTGACCTCGGGCACGCTGTCGGGCTGGCAGGAAGGGCCGGACCAGGTCACCGACCTCAGCCAGCTCTCCGCCTCGTTCAAGATCGACAAGGGCCAGGCCGCCACCACCGATCTCAATCTGGTGGGACCGCTGGTGAAGATGACCGGCATCGGCACCATCGACCTCGGCACCAAGCAGATCGCGTTCCGGGTCGAGCCCAAGCTGGTCCTGACTACCCAGGGCCAGGGCCGCGCCGTCGATCCGGTCGGGCTCGGCATTCCCGTGATGATCGACGGGCCGTGGTCCGAGCCGCGCATCTATCCCGACATGGCCGGCATGCTGGATAATCCCGACGCGGCCTATGCCAAGCTGAAGGAGATGGGCAAGGGCCTGTTCGGCAAGGACGGCGGCGGACTGGACGCATTGCTCGGCGGCCTGAGCGGCGCGCAAGGCGGCGGCGCGGCGGGTGCGGGACCCGGGACCGGCGGCGGAGCACCTGCGGCCGGAGGCGGATTGAACGACCTGCTCGGCGGCAAGCTCGGCGAAGCCCTGGGGAATCTGATCCAGCAGGGATTGGGCCAAGGCGGATTGGGGCAACAGGGAATTGGCCAGCCAACGCCGGCGCAACGGCCGAGCCAGGGCCGCAGCCTCGCAGCACCGGCCTCTCCGGTGCCGTCGATCCCGCCGGCGCCGGCTGCGCCAAACGAGACGATTCCGGACGGCACCCAGGACAGCCCGGCGATGAACGACGTGCTGCGGCAGTTGTTCAACCGGTAGCGCCTACCAATTGG
>CALROE020000393.1:0-4543 GCA_943369715.1 Bradyrhizobium ivorense | reverse complement strand
AAACCGCCGGTTCAGGCATTGCCGCCGGCGATATCGCGCTTGTGGAAGAAACGTACGTCGATATTGCGGCCCTCGGGCGGCGGCGAGGCCAGCCGCGACTTGAACCAGGCGCGTTCGCCCGGCTTCAGCACGGGCTGCTCCAGCACCGCATTCCAGGCGTAGATTTCGGCGCCCTGCGCGTCGCGCACGCTGAAGCGCAGCCGGGGCAGCTGGACCGGCCGCTTGGCTTCGCCCGTGATCACGCCCTCGATCACCAGCACCGGCTTGCCATCCACCGTCTCGGAGGTGACCTTGACGTCCTTGAACATCAGCCCGCGCAGATTAACCTCGAGCCCGACCATCTTGTAGAAGTCGGCGGTTGACGGCAGCAGCCGCACCACCTCGACCCGCCAGATCATCAGCGCCAGCACCAGCGCGCCCATCGCGGCGCAAGCGATGGCCGGACTGACGAGCGATTTCTTGCGCGACATTTGAGGCTCGGACGCGGGCCGCCTGAACAGCCTGCGGAACCAGGACAGCCGCTGCGGACGGGCGGCCGCAACCTGCAAGCCGTCTTCGGCGACCGACGCCCAGTTGGTGTCGTCAGCCGAGGCTTCGCTGGGCCAGTCGGTTGAAATCGAGGGGCTGTCGACGACGGGGGTCTCCGCGCTGTCTTCGGCAGCCATCGCTTCCCATTCCGCGAGGGTGTCGTCGGCGCCGGCCTGGGCGGAGGCCATCGCAGGCGCGGCCACCGCCAGTTCCGTCGCATCCTCCGGCCGTGCCAGCCAGACTTCCTTGCACCGGGAACAGCGCACGGTACGGCCGGCCGCGCCCAAAGTAGCCGGATTAATGGCATAGGACGTGCTGCAATGGGGGCAAGTGATAGGCATGGAGCGGATCTCCACAATGACGCTGGCGGGATGCTACAACGCGGGCGTTAACGAATCGGAAACCATAACCGAAGCACAACCATTTTGTCCGGTTCGCAAAGCCTGCGAAGCCGGCCAATCGCGGGCCCAAATCTTTCCGGTGACTGGGCTTTCCGGTCACAGAGCTTTCACGCCCCACATCGAACGGAGCTGAGCTTGGTTCGGTTCGAAAATGTCGGATTGCGTTACGGGCTCGGCCCGGAGATTCTGCGCGACCTCAGTTTCCTGATCCCCGCCCATTCCTTCCAGTTCCTGACCGGCCCGTCCGGCGCCGGCAAGACTTCGCTGCTGCGGCTGTTGTTCCTGTCGCTGCGGCCGAC
The DNA here is from genome assembly GCA_943369715.1 of Bradyrhizobium ivorense. Lineage (GTDB taxonomy): Bacteria > Pseudomonadota > Alphaproteobacteria > Rhizobiales > Xanthobacteraceae > Bradyrhizobium > Bradyrhizobium ivorense_A. Next base: position 3,315 of record CALROE020000393.1, on the reverse strand, counting down.
GCGCGGCCTGGTCAATCTGTTCGGCCATGACGTCTCGCTGCTCAGCAAGGATCAGGTCGCCGACCTGCGCAAGCGGATCGGCATCGTGCTGCAGGACTTTCGCCTGCTCGATCACATGACGACCTACGAGAACGTGGCGCTGCCGTTCCGGGTGATGGGCCGCGACGAATCCAGCTACCGCAAGGAGGTGATCGATCTGCTGAAATGGGTCGGCCTCGGCGAGCGGATGGATGCGCTGCCGCCGATCCTGTCGGGCGGCGAGAAGCAGCGCGCCGCCATCGCCCGCGCGGTGATCTCGCGGCCGCAGCTGCTGCTGGCGGATGAGCCGACCGGCAACGTCGATCCGACGCTGGGGCGGCGGTTGCTGCGGCTGTTCATCGAACTGAACAAGTCCGGCACCGCGGTGATCATCGCCACCCACGACATGACGCTGATGGACCAGTACGATGCGCGGCGGCTGGTGCTGCATCAGGGACGGTTGCATATCTATGAGTAGAAGCGGCGACGACCACGGCCCCCTGGTGGATCTCGGACATGAACGTCCGCAGCTGCCGGCGCGCGCGCGCAATCTGTCGCCGATCGTGCCGCGTGCCTCGATCGCCGGCCGCGCGCTGGTCGCGGTGGTCGCCATCATGACTTTCCTCGCCTCGATCACGACCGGCGCGGTGCTGCTGGTGAGCGCGTCGGCGGCGGAGTGGCAGTCGGAGGTCGCGAGCGAAATCACCATCCAGGTGCGGCCCTCCGCCGGGCGCGATATCGAGCGCGATGTGGCGGCGGTCGCCGAGGCGATGCGCGCGCAGCCCGGCATCGTCGAGATCAGGCCCTTCACCAGGGAAGAGTCCGCCAGACTGCTGGAGCCGTGGCTCGGCACCGGATTGTCGCTGGACGAACTGCCGGTGCCGCGCGTCATCGTCGCAAGGGTCCAGCCGGGCACGGTGCCCAATCTGGCGGCGTTGCGCGGCCGGGTGACCCAGTTGGCGCCGAGCGCCACCATCGACGATCACCGCGCCTGGATCGAGCGGATGCGCTCGATGACCGGCGCCACCGTGTTCGCCGGCATCGGCATCCTCGCACTGGTCATCATCGCGACCATCATTTCGGTATCGTTCGCGACGCGCGGCGCGATGGCGGCCAACCGCCCGATCGTCGAGGTGCTGCATTTCGTCGGCGCCGGCGACCGCTTTATCGCCAACCGCTTCCTGCGGCATTTCCTCAGGCTTGGCCTGCAGGGCGGCGTGATCGGCGGCGGCGTCGCCATGCTGCTGTTCGGGTTCTCCGAGTCGATCGCCAGCTGGTTCTCGGGAACCCCCGTCGGGGATCAATTCGCGGCCTTGCTGGGGACGTTTTCGCTGCGCCCGTCGGGCTATCTGGCGCTGGCGGCCCAGGCGGTGCTGATCGCGGCGATCACCGCCTGGGCATCGCGGCGGACGCTGTTTGCCACGCTCGACGACATCGAGTGAGGTACTTTTTTCTCCCCTCCCCCCGCTGTGTCCGCCGAAGCCGCTTGGCGAAGGCGGGCGAAGCGGCGGGGAGGGGTCGGGGGTGGGGGGCGTCTCAGCAAATTCTCTGTCAGTCGTATGCGTTGATAGACCCCCCACCCCCGACCCCTCCCCACCACGCGCAAGGGCGCGTGGGAGGAGGGGAGGCTATACCCAAAAATTGCGCTAGACTTGCAGGATAAGGAAACACCGGCACCACATGGCTTCGAAGTCCGACGATAGATCGCCCGATGCGCCGGCCGCCGCGCCGAGGGGATGGCTGCGCGCGACCATCGTGGCGTCGCTGGCGATCGCCTTCGTTGGCGCCGCGATCGGCTTCGTCGCCTTCCTGTCGCTGCTGCGCGGTGCCGAGGTGAAGCCCGAACGCCGCGCCGACGGCATCGTGGTGCTCACCGGCGGCTCCTCGCGCGTTTCCGATGCGATGGAGTTGCTGGCCGGCGGCTACGGCAAGCGGCTCCTGATTTCAGGCGTGCACCCCACCAACGCCGCGAGCGACATTTCCCGTTCGCTGCCGGACAATCACAAGCTGCTGGGCTGTTGCGTCGATCTCGACCGCTCCGCCGTCAATACCCGCAGCAACGCGGCGGAGACGCGGCGCTGGGCGCATGACCGCGGCTTCAAGTCGCTGATCGTGGTGACATCGAATTACCATATGCCGCGCGCCATCGTCGAATTGTCGCATGCGATGCCCGATATCCAGCTGATTCCGTTCGCGGTGGTCGGCGATAAATGGCGGGACGAGCCGTGGTGGACGAGTGGCGCGACGCTGCGGCTGCTGCTATCGGAATATGTCAAATACGTCGCCGCGGAGGTGCGGGTACGTCTGGCCGATTTCGGTCTCGATCTGCCCGATCTCGCAGACCAGCCGGCCGGATCGCCCTCCCCGCGCAAACCGGCGACGGCTCAAGCCAACTGATCTGGGTATTCCATGGTTTCGATCTTCCTGCGTTCGCTGGTCTACAACGTGCTGTTCTATGTGCTGCTGGTGTTCTGGAATGTGGTTGCCATCCCCACCTTCCTGATGCCGCGGCGCGCTTTCATGGCGGTAGCCAAGACCTGGGCGCGCAGCAGCGTCTGGCTGATGCGCGTGGTCTGCAACACACGATTGGAGGTTCGCGGGCTGGAGAAAATCCCGGATGGACCGTTGATCGTCGCGTCGAAACACCAGTCGATGTGGGAAACCTTCGCGCTGATGCAGTTCTTCGATGCGCCGCTGTTCATCTACAAGCGGGAGCTCGCCTGGATTCCGTTCTTCGGGTGGTACCTGATGAAGTCGGGAATGATCGGCGTCGACCGCAGCGGCGGCATGCGGTCGCTGATGGAGATGGCGCGCCGCGCGCCGAAGGAAATTCGCAGCGGCCGCCAGCTGATCATCTTTCCCGAGGGCACCCGCACCCCGGTCGGCGCGCAGCCGGATTACATGACCGGCGTCGGCCAGATCTACGCCAACAGCGGCGTGCCCTGCCTGCCGGTCGCGCTGAACTCCGGACTGTTCTGGCCGCGCCGCACCTTCATGCGCTATCCCGGCACGCTGGTGGTCGAGTTCCTCAATCCGCTGCCGGCAGGCTTGAACCGCAAGGAGTTCATCGTCCGCATCGCGACCGTGATCGAGGCCGCCACCGACCGCCTGGTCGAGGCCGCGCGCGAGGAACAGGCGCAATTGTTCGGGGTGGTGCCGAGCGCGCCGGCGAAGAAGTAGCGATTCTTGTTTACCCTCCCCTGGAGGGGGAGGGTCGATCGCGTAGCGATCGGGGTGGGGTGACAGTCCATCGCTTTAGGCGGTGCGCGTTGAGAGACCGCCACCCCACCCCACCCC
>CALROE020000392.1:0-4544 GCA_943369715.1 Bradyrhizobium ivorense | reverse complement strand
GCGGTGAAGGTGTAATCACCGCCATCCCGACAAACTCCGTCATGCCCGGCCTTGTGCCGGGCAGCCACGTCTTTACAGTTCTCGGAAAGAAAAGACGTGGATGGCCGGGACAAGCCCGGCCATGACGAGGAAATCCCATGCCCACCCTTCCCGACATCCCGCTCCCCGCCACCATCCGCTCGCGCTATATCGACGGCATCAACGGCCTGCATATGCATGTGCTGGAAGCCGGCTTCGAGACACGCGGCCGGCCCTGCGTGCTGCTGCTGCACGGCTTTCCGGAACTGGCGTTCAGCTGGCGCAAGGTGATGCCTGAACTGGCTGCCGCCGGCTACCACGTGATAGCGCCAGACCAGCGCGGCTATGGCCGCACCACCGGCTGGGATCCGAGCTACGACGGCGACCTGAATTCGTTCCGGCTGCTCAATCTGGTGCGCGACGCGCTCGGGCTGGTGTCGGCGTTCGGCTACATCAGCGTCGATGCGGTGGTCGGACATGATTTCGGCAGTTCGGTCGCGGCCTGGTGCGCGCTGGTGCGCCCGGATGTGTTCCGGTCGGTCGCGCTGATGAGCGCGCCGTTCGCCGGACCGCCGCAACTGCCGTTCGGCACCGCGGACGCGCCGCCCAAGCCGAAGGCCGAGGATCCCGTGCATCGCGAACTCGCGGCACTGCCGCGGCCCCGCAAACACTATCAATGGTACTACTCGACGCGGCAGGCCAATGCCGACATGCACCGCGCGCCGCAGGGCGTGCATGATTTCCTGCGCGGCTACTATCATCACAAGAGCGCCGACTGGAAGGACAACAAGCCCACTCCGCTGCAGGGCTGGACCGCGAGCGAACTCGCAAAGCTGCCGACCTATTACGTGATGGATCTTGCCGAGGACATGGCCGCCACGGTGGCGAAAGAAATGCCGTCGGCGCAGGCCATCGCCGCCAACAGATGGCTGCCGGAGACTGAGCTGGCCTTCTACAGCGCCGAATATGCCCGCACCGGATTCCAGGGCGGCCTGCAATGGTACCGCTGCGGCACCTCTGGCGAATTCATCGCGGAGTTGCAGACCTGGTCCGGCCGGACCATCGACGTCCCCTCCTGCTTCATTTCCGGGCAACAGGACTGGGGAACCTACCAGCGCCCCGGCGTGTTCGAGACGATGCAGAAGACAGCCTGCACCAACATGATCGGCTGTCATCTGATCGATGGCGCCGGCCACTGGGTGCAGCAGGAGCAGCCGGCCGAGGTGAGTCGGTTGCTGCTGGCGTTCCTGCGCGAGGCCGCGAAACGCTAATTTGACCCAACAAGGACGTGCATCTATAAGATTTAGAATAATTCTAAATCTTATAGATGAGGCGTCGCCGTGAAGAATTTCGCCGATCTGACCGAACGCGAGGTGCTGGCGGTTGCGATCGCCGCGGAGGAGGAAGACAGCCGCATCTATATGAGCTTCGCCGAAGACCTGGTCGGCCGCTATCCGGATTCGGCCAAGGTGTTCGAGGAGATGGCCGAGGAGGAACGCGGCCATCGACACCGGCTGCTCGAAATGTATGAGCAGCGGTTCGGCCCGCATCTGCCGCCGATCCGGCGCGAGGACGTCAAGGGATTCCTGAAGCGGCGTCCGATCTGGCTCACCAAGAACCTGTCGCTCGACACCATCCGCAAGGAAGTCGAGACCATGGAGTTCCAAGCCGAGCAATTCTACATCAAGGCCGCGGAGAAGGCCGTGGATGTCGGAGTGCGCCGCTTGCTCGGCGACCTCGCCGAGGAAGAGAAGGGCCACGAGAAACTCGCCGCCAAACTGACTGACCGGATCCTCAGTCCCGATGTCCGCGCGGAGGAGGACAAGACCCGCCACCGCGTCTTCGTGCTGCAATATGTCCAGCCGGGCCTCGTCGGGTTGATGGACGGCTCGGTGTCGACGCTGGCGCCGCTGTTCGCCGCGGCCTTTGCCACGCATCAGAACTGGCAGACGTTCCTGGTCGGATTGGCGGCCTCGATCGGCGCCGGTATCAGCATGGGCTTCGCGGAGGCGCTGTCCGACGACGGATCGCTGACCGGGCGCGGCTCGCCCTGGCTGCGCGGCGTGACCTGCGGCGCCATGACGACGCTCGGCGGCCTCGGCCACACCCTGCCCTATCTGGTGCCGGATAGCTGGGCCAACGCGTTCTGGATCGCGACCGCGATCGCCGGCATCGTGGTGTTCTTCGAATTGTGGGCGATCGCCTGGATCCGCGCGCGCTACATGGATACACCCTTCATGCAGGCGGCATTTCAGATCGTGCTCGGCGGCGCCATCGTGCTGGCGGTGGGGATCCTGATCGGCGGGGCGTAGACAAACGCTTCACTCATTTCACATTCATGGCATCGCCCGCGATCCGCCCGAAGATCCGAAAATCATGGAAGGCGCCCTTGAACCAGGCTTTCTGCCTCAGCGTGCCTTCATGCCGGAATCCCGACTTTTCCAGAACGCGATCGGAGGCGCCGTTGCCGGGCAAGGTCCAGGCGTCGATGCGGTTGAGCCGGAAGGTCTCGTGCCCGCAGGCGACGACCGCGCGAAGCGCTTCCGTCATCAGGCCCTTGCCCCAGTAATCCGGATGCAGTTCGTAGCCGATCTCGCCGCACCGCCATTTCTTCTCGAAACTGTTGAAGCGGATCGCGCCCGCAAGGGTCTTCGAGCCTGATATCTCGATGATCCAGGCGCAGCCCTTGCCCGAAGCATGAACCTTGGCCATCCAGCCCAGCGAGCGCTCGACCTGCTTTTTCTGCGGTGCATCGGGCCAATTGTTGAAGCGCGTGACCTCGGGAATTGACAACAGCGCCTGAAATTCGGCGACGTCCTTCGGCACCGCCGCGCGCAAGGTCAACCGCCTGGTGGACAGGACAGGAAATTTCCGACTCGCCATCGGTGCCATCGGGACCACCTCGCTGCTTGATATTTATTGCGACATGACAACAGATTTCCTGAACTTCCCCGGCTTGCAGCGTGAGCCGTAACTGCGCATCATCCGTGCCAGGCAAAAAGTCAGCAGGAGAACATCTTGGCCAAATCGCAATGGAGCTTCAAGAGCGCCACCGAATTGTCGGCGGCGCTTGCAGCGAAGCAGGTCTCCGCCGTCGAACTGGCGCAGGACGCCATCGGCCGCATCGAGCGTCATGACGGCAAGATCAATGCGATCTGCGTGCGCGATTTCGCCCGCGGCCTGGAAGCCGCCCGCGCCGCCGACGCGGCGCGCGGACGCGGCGAAACAGGACCGCTGCTCGGCATCCCCGTGACGGTGAAGGAATCCTACAATGTTGCCGGGCTGCCCACGACATGGGGTTTTCCGCCGCAGAAGGATTTTGTGGCCAGCGAAGACGCGCTGTCGATTTGCCGCGTCAAGCAGGCGGGCGGCGTGATCCTCGGCAAGACCAACGTGCCGGTCGGGCTCGCCGACTGGCAGAGCTACAACGAGATCTACGGCACCACCAACAACCCGTTCGATCTCGGCCGCACGCCCGGCGGATCCTCCGGCGGATCGTCGGCGGCGCTGGCGGCCGGTTACGGCCCATTGTCGCTGGGTTCCGACATCGGCGGCTCGCTGCGCGTGCCGGCGTTCCACTGCGGCGTCTACGCGCACAAGCCGACCTACAACATCGCGCCGCCGCGCGGACATACCCCGCCGCCATTCCCGCCGATACCGCTCGACCGCGATCTGGCGGTGATCGGCCCGATGGCGCGCTCGGCCGCCGACCTCTCGCTGCTGCTCGACGTGATGGCGGGACCGGATCCGCTGGAAAATGGCGTCGGCTACAAGCTCGCGCTGCCGCCGCCGCGCCACACCGCGCTGAAGGATTTTCGCGTGCTGGTGATCGACGGCGACCCGGTACTGCCGGCGGACAAGGACGTTCGCGGCGCGATCGAGAGACTGGCGGGCAACCTCGTCAAATCGGGCGCGAGCGTCGCGCGGCAAAGCCCGCTGCTGCCCGATTTTGCGGACTCGTCGCGGCTCTATATGCGGATGCTGATGGGATTCCTCGGCGCGTTCTTTCCACCGGAGGCGATCGCCGGCGCGCAGGCCGGCGCCGCCCAGTTGAAGGCCGACAACAGGAGCCTCGCCGCCGAGCGGCTGCGCGGCATGACGCAAAGCCATCGCGACTGGGTGCTCGACGACGGCGCGCGCGCCCGGCTGCGCGCGCAATGGCGCGAGTTGTTCAGGTCGTTCGATGCGGTGATCTGCCCGATCATGCCGACGCCGGCCTATCCGCATGATCATTCGCCCGATCAGGAAGTCCGCCGCATCCGGATCGACGGCACGGACCACGTTTACGCGGATCAGCTGGCGTGGCCCGGCATCGCCACCCTGCCCGGCCTGCCCGCGACCGCGATCCCGCTCGGTCTCACCGGTCAGGGCCTGCCGGTCGGCGTGCAGATCGTCGGCCCCTGGCTGGAAGACCGCACGCCGCTGAAACTGGCGGAACTGATCGAGCGCGAGTACGGCGGCTTCGTGCCGCCTCCGATGTTCGATGATTAATTAGATCTTCTTTTCCCTCCCCCCCGCGAAGCGGT
>CALROE020000391.1:0-4546 GCA_943369715.1 Bradyrhizobium ivorense | reverse complement strand
GGCCCCGTCAGTCCCGTTGGCAGATGAGGCTCGATACGTGCCCATTGCCCGTCAGTCAGCCAGAACAACCCCGTGCGCATTCCCAAGCCCCCGAATCAAAAACTCGCAGGCAAGGGAATCACTTCGCGTTAATTAGGTACAGACCCTAGAGCTTCAGGGATTTGCGATTTGCCAAATCAGACTTTCCCAGGGAAGTTTCCGGTGCCCGGCCAGCCCATCGACGAGCTGGCGCTGGCCGAGATCAAAAGCGCGATCCTGGTCAAGCTCAGGCTGGCGGTCGGCAAGGACGCCGGCATGGCAACCCGGCGCGACTGGTACAAGGCGGCGGCACTGGCGCTGCGCGACCGCATCGTACACCCTTGGCTGATCACGGAAAAACAGAGCTACGACGAGGGGCGCAAGCGGGTCTATTACCTCAGCCTGGAATTTCTGATCGGCCGGCTGTTCACCGACGCCCTGAACAATATGGGGCTGTTGCCGATATTCGAGACGGCGCTCGGCGATCTCGGCGTCGGGCTTTCCGACTTGCGCAAATGCGAGCCGGACGCGGCGCTCGGCAATGGCGGCCTCGGCCGGCTGGCGGCGTGCTTCATGGAGAGCATGGCGACACTGGCGATCCCCGCCATCGGCTACGGGATCCGCTACGATTTCGGCCTGTTCCGCCAGATCATCACCGACGGCTGGCAGCAGGAATATCCGGACGAATGGCTCGGCTTCGGCAACCCCTGGGAATTCCAGCGGCCGGAAGTGGTCTATCACGTCCACTTCGGCGGCGGCGTCGAACATGTCGAGGTCAAGGGACGCGACCGCGCGATCTGGCATCCGGCGGAAACCGTGAAAGCCGTGGCCTACGACACCCCGATCGTGGGCTGGCGCGGCCAGCACGTCAACGCGCTGCGGCTGTGGTCGGCACGCTCGGCCGACCCGCTCAATCTCGACGTCTTCAACACCGGCGATTATCTCGGCGCCAGCGCCGAGGAAGCGCGCGCCGAATCGATCTGCAAATTCCTGTATCCGAACGACGAGAGCCCCGCGGGCCGCGAACTGCGGCTGCGTCAGGAATATTTCTTCGTCTCGGCCTCGCTGCAGGATCTGGTCAAGCGCCATCTGGCTTCCGACGGGCAGTTGCGCGGTCTGGCGTCGAAGGCCGCGGTGCAGCTCAACGACACCCATCCGAGCCTCGCCGTCGCCGAACTGATGCGGATTCTGGTCGACCTGCACAATTTCCGCTGGGACGAGGCGTGGAAGATCACGGTGGCGACGCTGTCCTACACCAACCACACGCTGCTGCCGGAAGCGCTCGAGACCTGGCCAGTCGAACTGTTCGAACGGCTGTTGCCGCGCCATCTCGAAATCATCTACCGCATCAATGTCAGCCACCTGGCGCTGGCGGAAGCGCGCTGTCCCGGCGACGACGATTTCAAGGCCTCGGTCTCGCTGATCGACGAGAGGTCCGGCCGCCGGGTGCGGATGGGACAGCTGGCATTCGTAGGCTCCCACCGCATCAACGGCGTCTCGGCAATGCATTCGGACCTGATGAAGGAGACCGTGTTCCACGATCTCAACCATCTCTATCCGGCGCGCATCACCAACAAGACCAACGGCATCACCTTCCGCCGCTGGCTGATGCTGGCCAACCCGAAGCTGACCGAGCTGTTGCGCGAGGCCTGCGGCGAGGCCGTGCTCGACGATCCCACCCAGCTCGCGCTGCTCGAAGCCCGCGCCAGCGACGCCGCGTTCCAGCAGAAATTCCGCGCCGCCAAACTGCACAACAAGATGGCGCTGGCAAAGCTGATCGGCGAGCGCCTCAACGTCAAGGTCGATCCGGGCGCGCTGTTCGACGTCCAGATCAAGCGCATGCACGAATACAAGCGGCAGCTGCTCAACATCCTGGAGGCGGTGGCGCTGTATCACGCCATCAAGGACGACCCGCAGCGCGACTGGGTGCCGCGGGTAAAAATCTTCGCCGGCAAGGCGGCGGCGAGCTATCGCTTTGCCAAGCTGATCATCAAGCTGATCAACGACGTCGCCGACATCGTCAACAACGACCCCGTGATCGGCGGGCGGCTCAAGATCGTTTTCCTGGCCGATTACAATGTCAGCCTCGCCGAAATCATCATTCCCGCCGCCGACCTGTCCGAACAGATTTCGACCGCGGGCATGGAAGCCTCCGGCACCGGCAACATGAAGCTGGCGCTCAACGGTGCGCTGACCATCGGCACGCTCGACGGCGCCAATATCGAGATCCGCGATCATGTCGGCGCGGAAAACATCGCGATCTTCGGCATGGAGGCGATGGACGTGGTGGTGCGGCGCAAGCAGGGGCTGGACGCGACCGACGTGATCCGGGGCTCGCCGCAGCTTTCGCGCGCCATCAGCGCGATCGGGTGCGGCGAATTCTCGCCTGGCGATCCCGACCGGTTCGAATCGATCGCGCATGCGCTGCGACATCTCGACCACTACATGGTCAGCGCCGATTTCGGCTCCTATTACGAAGCCCAGCGCGGCATCGACACGCGCTGGCAGGTGGTGCCGGCCTGGACCAGGGCCTCGATCCTCAACGTGGCGCGGATGCCGTGGTTCTCGTCCGACCGCACCATCCGGGAATATGCCGGGGAAATCTGGGACGTGCCGGTGCGGCCGGCGCCGCATCCGGCGTTGCTGGAGCCGGGTGCGCAACGCGGCGGGGCGCGCTGATTTCGCCGAGCGGGAAACCATTGCCTCCGGCGTCATTGAATTGACGCGCGATTACCGCGACAATGCTTGCTCACCGTCATTGCGAGCTAAGCTACGCAATCCACAGCGCCGCAGGCAACAACGCTGGATTGCTTCGCTACGCTCGCAATGACGGATGAAGCACCAACCGAATTTCCGAGGACACTCATGCTGACCAAGGCCCCGCACCTTTTCGACGACGCCACAAGGGTGACCGCCGGCGACAGCCGCTGGCAGGGCCGCACCAGCGACGATTACTGGGCCTTTGTCGGCCCGTTCGGCGGCGCCACCGCCGCCACCGTCCTGCGGGCGCTGATCGATCATCCCGAGCGCGCCGGCACGCCGCTCGCCCTCACCGTCAACTACTGCGCGCCGATCGCACAAGGCGCCTTCGACCTCGACCTTCGCCTGGTCAAGGCCAACCGCTCGTCGCAGCATTGGTGCGTCGAGCTGACCCAAGACGGCGGCGAGGTGGCGACGCTCGCCACCGCCGTGTTCGCCGAACGCCGCCCGTCATGGACGCACCAGCCGGCGCCGTTTCCGCAGGCTACGCCGTTCGAGCAGATCCGGCCCTATCCCAAGATCAAGGCATCCTGGGCCAATCAGTATGATTTTCGTTTCATCGAGGGCAATCCGGATCTGGCCGGAGCGACGCCGCAGGCCGAGCCGGCGAGCGCCTATTCCAAGGTGTGGATCGGCGACCGCGTTCCCCGGACCATCGACATGCTGTCGCTGATGTCGATGTCGGACGCGTTCTTCGCCCGCATCTTTCATGTCAGGCGCGAATTCGTGCCGTTCGGCACGGTGTCGCTGACGACCTACTTCCACACCGACGCGGACGATCTCGCCGCCGAAGACACCAGCCGCGTGCTCGCGGTCGCCGACGCAAAAATCTTCAACAAGAGCTACGGCGACCAGAACGGCGAATTGTGGTCGCCGAACGGCCGCCTGCTCGCGACCACGACCCAGATCGCGTATTTCAAGGCGTAGATGCCCGAACCCGAACTCAAAACCCCGCACATCGCGCTGCTCGGAATTCCGCTCGAGATCGGCGCGTCGCAACGCGGCACGCTGATGGGGCCCGATGCGCTGCGCACGGCCGGCATCGGCCGCGTGCTCGGGCAATTGGGATTTGCGGTCGAGGATCACGGCAATCTCGCGATATCAGCAGTTTCGCCCGCCGAGGGGCCGCCGCCGGCCCATGCGAAATATTACGACGAGATCAAGACCTGGATTCGCGCGCTCAGCGAACGCGCCTTCGAACTCGCGCGCTCGGGCGCTATTCCGATCTTCATGGGCGGCGATCACAGCCTGTCGATGGGATCGGTGAACGGCGTTGCGCGCCACTGGAAAGAACAGGGCCGGCCGCTGTTCGTGCTGTGGCTCGACGCCCATGCCGACTACAACACGCCCGACACGACCGAGTCCGGCAACATGCACGGCATGTCCGCGGCGTTTCTTGCCGGAGAGCCCGGGCTCGACGACCTGCTCGGCGACCAGCCCCGCGTCCCGATTCCCACCGATCAGCTCGACCTGTTCGGGATCCGGTCGATCGATCCGCCTGAAAAAGAGATGGTCCGCGACCGCCGCATCGCGATCGCCGACATGCGCTCGATCGACGAATTCGGGGTCGGCGTCCTGATCCGGCGGGTGATCGAAAGGGTCAAGGCGCGTGACGGCGTGCTGCACGTCTCTTTCGACGTCGATTTCCTCGATCCCGCGGTGGCGCCCGGCGTCGGCACTACGGTTCCGGGCGGCGCCACCTATCGCGAGGCGCACCTCGTCATGGAGCTGCTGCACGATTCCGGCCTGGTGCGTTCGCTCGACATCG
>CALROE020000390.1:0-4546 GCA_943369715.1 Bradyrhizobium ivorense | reverse complement strand
TTACATCGTTCCCTGAAGCAAACCCGATATACCCGGATTCACATTTGTCCGCGAGCCCGGCAAATCAGGCCGTCGCGGGGTTAGGCGAGGTTGGACCCGGCGGTCCCCGCACCGGCAACTCCTCGGGCGTTTGTCCGGGCAACTCTTCGGGGCGCGCCGGTGCGCCCGGCTCGCGCATCGGCGGCGGCACATCGGGCTGCGGATTTCCCGGCGGGCTTTCCTGCGGCGGCTCGGTCGGCTGTCCGGGCTTGATCGGCGGGTCCTCCAGCGGATCGATGCCCATCTACATCGCCACCCTGGCGCTGCCCGTGCCGCGGGCGGTGTTGTCGTTGGCCATGCCGTCGCTCCCTGTGCTGGAGCGATAACGGCGGCAATCCCGCGTTGTTCCGCCGTCCTGAAGTTGGAACCGTCACGCCGGCGCGTGGCACACGGCTTCGATGTTGTGGCCATCGGGATCGAGCACGAAGGCGCCATAATAATTGGGGTGATAGTGGGCGCGGATGCCGGGCGCGCCATTATCGCGTCCGCCCGCCGCCATCGCCGCCTGGTAGAAGGCATCGACCGTGGCGCGGTCTTTGGCCGCGATGGCGACATGCAGCGGCTTGTTCAAACCGCCTTCGCCACCGATCCAGAAATCCGGCTTGCCGTTGGCGCCGAACCCGGCGGCGGGATCGTGGCCAGTCTGCTCCTGCGTCACTTCCATCACGATGCTGTAGCCGAGCGGCGCCAGCGCCTCGAGGTAAAAAGCCTTGGCGCGCTCATAGTCGGAAACCGGAAAACCGATATGGTCGATCATCAGATTCTCCCGCGGTTGAGGTCGTGGCTATGGTTTCAGCAGCAGCGTGTTGCTGCGAGTCTTGCCGGTTTCCGCGTAACCCCGCGCGCGCATGTCGGCAATGCAGTCAGCCAGCCATTCGTTGCGCGACAGATGCTCGATCACGACCGCGCGCGGCCACAGCGAGGCCGGCGCCTCCGCGAAAAAGCCGCTCAGCACGCGGTCCTCAAAGCCCTCGACGTCGATCTTCAGGGCGTCGACCTGCGACACGCCGGCCTCATCCAGGATGCGCTGCAGCCGCAGCGCCGGCACCTTGAAGGCATTGCCGGCGGGCTGGCCGGTCACGATGTGGCTGGCGCCGAGATTGTCGCCGTCGGTCTCGATCAGCAACTCGCCGTCCGCAGGTCCAGCGGCTGCAGCCACCAGCTTCACCTGGGTGGCGCCGGATGCCTCGCAGTTGAATTTCAGCCGCGCATGCGTCACCGGATGCGGCTCGATCGCAATCACCTTGCCATTGGCGCCGACGTGCCGCGCCAGCGCCAGCGCATAGGTGCCGACATTGGCACCGATATCGACGAACACGCCGCCTTTGGGGCTGTGGGCGCGCAAAAAATCCAGCTCCTCGAGATTGTAATCGGGATTGAACAGCGCGCCGCGCTCGGTGGCGCTGGCCTGATGGTAGAACCGGAACGACGCGCCCTGATACGATACGTCGAGCGGGCCGGCGCGCAGCAAATTGACCAGCCGCGACAGCATCGGGCGGAACGCGCCGCGTTTCAGCCGGGAGCGCTGCGCCAGCGAGATGATCGCGGCCTGCGCGGCATTCGGCGCGAACGCGCCGAACGGCGCGGGGGTGGGATCGTTGGCGGGTTTCACGGCAGTCCTCAACAGCGAAGCGACGCCTGCATAGCCGGTTTTGTGCCGGTCATACAATCGGCGCCATCGCTCCTGACCCGCAGCCGGGATGGCGCGATGCGCTAGATCTGCCGCTCGACCATCTTCAGCTTGAGCTCGGCGATCGCCTCGGAGGGGTTGAGGCCCTTCGGGCAGGCCTTGGCGCAGTTCATGATGGTGTGGCAGCGATAGAGCCGGAACGGATCCTCGAGATTGTCGAGCCGCTCGCCGGTGGCTTCGTCGCGGCTGTCCTTGACCCAGCGGGTCGCCTGCAGCAGCGCGGCGGGCCCGAGGAAGCGGTCGCTGTTCCACCAGTAGCTCGGGCACGAGGTCGAGCAGCAGGCGCACAGGATGCATTCGTAGAGGCCGTCGAGCTTTTCGCGATCTTCGTGGCTCTGCCGCCATTCCTTCTGCGGCGTCGCCGTGGTGGTCTGCAGCCACGGCTCGATCGAGGCGTATTGCGCGTAGAAATTGGTCAGGTCCGGCACCAGATCCTTGACCACGGGCTGGTGCGGCAGCGGATTGACCTTGACCGCGCCGTCCTTCACGTCGTGCATCGACTTGGTGCAGGCCAGCGTATTCTGGCCGTCGATGTTCATGGCGCAGGAACCGCAGACGCCTTCGCGGCAGGAGCGGCGGAAGGTCAGCGTCGGATCGATGTGGTTCTTGATCCAGATCAGGCCGTCGAGCACCATCGGGCCGCAATCATTGATGTCGATATGATAGGTGTCGATGCCGGGATTCTTGCCGTCGTCCGGGTTCCAGCGATAGACCTTGAACTCGCGCGTCTCGGTCGCGCCCACAGGCTTCGGCCAGGTCTTGCCGCCGGTGATTTTCGAGTTCTTCGGAAGCGCGAATTCAACCATTTTCTACCTTTCGTCATTCCGGGATGGTCCGAAGGACCAGGCCCGGAATCTCGAGATTCCGGGTTCGATGCTTCGCATCGCCCCGGAATGACGGTGTGTGGTTCTCAATACACCCGCGCCTTCGGCGGGATGTACTGGACGTCGTTGGTCATCGTGTAGTCGTGCACCGGGCGGTAATCGATCGCAGTTTTGCCGCCGTCGTCGATCCAGGCCAGCGTGTGCTTCATCCAGTTCTTGTCGTCGCGGTCCGGAAAATCCTCGCGGGCGTGGGCGCCGCGGCTTTCCGAGCGGTTGGCGGCCGAATCCATCGTCACCACCGCCTGCACGATCAGATTGTCGAATTCCAGCGTCTCGACCAGATCGGAATTCCAGGTCAGCGAGCGGTCCGTGGTCGCGATATCGCCGATCCCGCCATGAACCTTGTGAATCAGGTTCTGGCCCTCGGTCAGGATCTCGCCGGTGCGGAACACGGCGCAATTGTTCTGCATCACATGCTGCATGCTGTCGCGCAGTTTTGCGGTCGGCGTGCCGCCGGAGGCGTAGCGGAAGTGGTCGAGCCGGCCGAGCGCCTTGTCGGCGGAACCCGCCGGCAATTCCGGCTGGCTGCCGTTCGGGGTCAGCTTTTCGGCGCAGCGCAGCGCCGCGGCGCGGCCGAACACCACGAGGTCGATCAGCGAATTGGAGCCGAGCCGGTTGGCGCCATGCACGGAGACGCAGGCGGCCTCGCCGAGCGCCATCAGGCCGGGCACGGTGGCGTTGTCCTCGCCGTCCCGCTTGGTCAGCACTTCGCCATGATAATTGGTGGGAATGCCGCCCATATTGTAGTGCACGGTCGGCGTGATCGGGATCGGCTCGCGGGTGACGTCGACGTTCGCAAAGATCTTGGCCGATTCGGAAATGCCCGGCAGCCGTTCGTGCAGCACCTTGGGATCGAGATGATCGAGGTGCAGGTAGATGTGGTCCTTCTTCTTGCCGACGCCGCGGCCTTCGCGGATCTCGATGGTCATCGAGCGCGAGACCACGTCGCGTGACGCGAGATCCTTGGCCGACGGCGCATAGCGCTCCATGAAGCGCTCGCCCTCGGAATTGACGAGATAGCCGCCTTCGCCGCGCGCGCCCTCGGTGACGAGGCAGCCGGCGCCGTAGATTCCGGTCGGGTGGAACTGGACGAATTCCATGTCCTGCAGCGGCAGCCCGGCCCGCAGCACCATGCCGCCGCCGTCGCCGGTGCAGGTATGCGCCGAGGTGCAGGAGGCATAGGCGCGGCCATAGCCGCCGGTGGCCAAAATCGTTGTCTGGGCGCGAAACCGGTGCAGCGTGCCGTCGTCAAGCTTCAGCGCGATGACGCCGCGGCAGACGCCCTGGTCGTCCATGATCAGGTCGATGGCGAAGAACTCGATGAAGAATTCGGCGGCGTGGCGCAGCGCCTGGCCGTACATGGTGTGCAGCATGGCATGGCCGGTGCGGTCGGCGGCGGCGCAGGTGCGCTGCGCCTGGCCCTTGCCGTAGTCCAGCGTCATGCCGCCGAACGGCCGCTGATAGATCTTGCCGTCTTCGGTGCGCGAGAACGGCACGCCCCAGTGTTCGAGTTCGTAGACCGCCTCGGGCGCGTTGCGCACCATGTATTCGATGGCGTCCTGGTCGCCCAGCCAGTCCGACCCCTTGACGGTGTCGTACATATGCCAGCGCCAGTTGTCCTCGTGCATGTTGCCGAGTGCCGCCGAAATGCCGCCCTGGGCGGCGACCGTATGCGAGCGGGTCGGAAATACCTTGGTGATGCAGGCGGTGCGCAGTCCCGCCTCGCTGCAGCCGACGACGGCGCGCAGGCCGGCGCCGCCGGCGCCGACGACCACGACGTCATAGGTGTGGTCTTCGATCGGATAGGCGCGGCCGTTGGCGCCAAATGTTCCAGCGCCGTTGGCGCCGCCATTTCCGCTGCCGGCCATGGGCTAAACTCCAGATGACAGTTTGAGGATGGCGTAGATCGAAGCCAGCGCCACCGCGATCGAGA
>CALROE020000389.1:0-4551 GCA_943369715.1 Bradyrhizobium ivorense | reverse complement strand
CCTCGCATACGGTGTGGCTGTGGCCGGACCGCTCGCCGTCGATGGCGTTCGCCTCGAAGCAGGCGCGCGACAGCAAGCTGGAGCGCGGGTTGATCGTGACCTTCGCGCTCGCCGAACTGCTGGTCGCGGGCGGCGAACGGGTCGGCATTCCCGGCCTGATCAACCCGACTGCGAGCCGCAGCGTGATCGACAAGATGGCGCAGGCGATGTTGCATGACGATGCGGCGCGGCTCAGCCTGCCGCCGTCCTTCGTGCCGGCGGCGCTGGCCGAAATCGTGGTGCTGTCGGACTTCTGGTCGCCGCTGCCGGAGATCAGGACCATGCTGGCCGGCCTGTCGGCCTCCGGCGCGCATGGCACGCTGATCCAGATCGTCGATCCCGCTGAAGAAAGCTTCCCCTATTCCGGCCGGATCGAGTTCGTCGAACCGGAAGGCGGCGGCGTCATCACCGCCGGACGGGCGGAAAAATGGGCCGATGATTACGTGGCGCGGGTGGCGCTGCACCGCGCCGAAATTCGCGCCGAGACCAACAAGCTCGACTGGCTGTTCTCGACCCACACCACCAGCCGTTCGGCCGCCGAACTGCTGCTGTTCCTGCATTCGGGCATGATGGTGAGCAAGGGCAGCGCGCGCGGCGCCACCGTCAAAGTGGGGCGACGGGCATGATCGCCGGGCTCCCCCTCGCTTTCGCCCAACCCTTCCTGCTGCTGGGCCTGCTCAGCCTGCCGGTACTGTGGTGGCTGCTGAGGGTGATGCCGCCGCGGCCGCGGCGCATCGAGTTTCCGCCGACGCGGCTGTTGTTCGACATCGCGCCGAAGGAGGAAACCCCCTCGCGCACGCCATGGTGGCTGACCCTGTTGCGGCTCGCCGCCGCAGCACTGGTGATTTTTGCGGCGGCCGGGCCGATCTGGAATCCGCAGACCGGCGTCACCGGCTCCAGCGCGGCGCTGGCGATCCTGCTCGACGACGGCTGGAGTGCCGCCGCGAGCTGGGACTCCCGGATCAAGGCGGCGGACGAACTGATTGCGAACGCCGACAACGACCGGCGCGGCGTGGCGCTGGTGCCGCTGTCCGAACCGGCGCGCGACATCACTCTGATGCCGGCGGGTACGGCGCGGGTGGCGCTGCGCCAGCTCGCGCCCAAGCCCTATTCGATCGAGCGGGTGGAAACCCTGCCGGCGCTGGAGCGTTTCCTGAAAGCCACCGGCGACGCCGAGATCGCCTGGCTGTCGGATGGCGTCGATACCGGGCGCGGCCCGGAGTTTATCGAAGCCCTCGGCAAGACCATCGGAGATCGCAAATTGACGGTTTTTGAGGGCGGCACCGCCCCCCCGCTCGCGCTGGTGGCGGCCGAAAATGCCGCGGCGAAGATGACGGTGAAGGTGCTGCGCACCGGCGGCGGCATCGCCGCGGGCGTGGTGCGCGCGATCGACCTGAAGGGTTCGCCGATCGGCGAGGCCCGCTACCGCTTCGCGCCGCAGGATCGCGAGACCGAAGCCTCGTTCGACCTGCCTGTCGAATTGCGCAACGACATTTCCCGGCTCGAAATAGCCGGCGAGCGATCCGCCGGCGCGGTGCAGCTGCTCGACAAGCGCTGGCGCCGCCGCGCCATCGGCATCGTCTCGGGATCGACCAGCGATACCGCGCAGCCGCTGCTGGCCTCCACCTTCTACCTGACCCGGGCGCTGGCGCCGTTCGCCGACGTCCGGCTCGGCGATCGCGGCGCGCCGCAGCAGGCGATCACCCAGTTTCTCGACCAGAAGCTGCCGATGATCGTGCTGGCGGATGTCGGCACGCTATCGCCGGAAATTCGCGAGCGCATCGGCGCATGGATCGAGCAAGGCGGCGTGCTGGTGCGGTTCGCCGGCCCGCGGCTGGCGCAGGCCGACGACGATCTGGTGCCGGTCAAGCTGCGCCGCGGCGGACGCAGCCTCGGCGGCAGTCTCACCTGGGAAAAGCCGCAGCGACTGGCCGCGTTCGCGGCCGACGGGCCCTTTGCCGGCCTCGTGGCGCCGAAGGATGTCACCGTGACGCGGCAGGTGCTCGCCGAACCCAACGCGGCGCTGGCGACCCGGAGCTGGGCCTCGCTGGAGGACGGCACGCCGCTGGTGACAGGCGAACATCGCGGCAAGGGCGTGGTCAGCCTGTTTCACGTCAGCGCCGACATGCGCTGGTCCGACCTGCCGATGTCCGGCAGCTTCGTCGAGATGCTGCGAAGGATCGTCGATTCGTCCGGCTACACGTCCACGCCGGGCGCCGGCGTCGCGGGCGAAGCCAGCGCGGAGACGGTGGCGCCGCTGCGCACGCTCGACGGCTTCGGCGCGTTCGGGCCGCCGCCCTCGACGGCGAAGCCGCTGCCCGCCGATTTCCGCGACCGCGCCACGCCGGATCATCCGCCCGGTTTCTATGGCCCCGCCGACGGCCCGCTCGCGGTCAACGCGCTGGCGGCGGCCGACCGCATCGCGCCGCTCGATACCGCCTCGCTCCGCGCGCAGCGCGCCAGCTACACCAATGCCGAACCGCGCGATCTCCGGGGAATTCTGCTGGCCTCGTCGCTGGCGCTGTTCCTGATCGACGCCGTGATCGTCGCTTTGCTCGGCGCCGGCATCGCCGCGCTGTTGCGGCGGCGCGCGGTACCCGCCGCACTCGCGCTGGCGCTGTCCACGATCCTCGCCACGAACATGGCGACGTGCTGGCCGGCGCGCGCCGACACGTCAGACGAGTTCGCCGTCAAGTCAGTCTCGCAAACCCGGCTGGCCTATGTCGTCACCGGCAACGCCGATGTCGATTCCATCGTCAAGGCGGGCCTGTCCGGGCTGACCCTGTTTCTGGCGCAGCGCACCGCGCTGGAAGCCGGCGATCCCGTCGGCATCGATCCGGCGCGCGACGAGCTGGCGTTCTTCCCGCTGATCTACTGGCCGGTGTTGCCGGGGGCGGCGAAGCCGGCGCAGGACGCCATCAACCGCATCGACGCCTACATGAAGCAGGGCGGCACCGTGCTGTTCGACACCCGCGACGCCGTCGAGGCCCTGCCGGGCGCCAATGGCGCATCGCAGACGCCGGGGATGCTGGCGTTGCGCGGCATTCTCTCCTCGCTCGACGTTCCCGAGCTCGAGCCGGTGCCGCGCGAGCACGTGCTGACCAAGACCTTCTATCTGCTGCGCGATTTCCCCGGCCGCTTCACCTCGGGCCAGACCTGGGTGGAGACCCTGCCGCGCGACGAAGACGACGAGGCGGCCTCGCGGCCGGCCCGCGGCGGCGACGGCGTCTCGCCGATCATCATCACCTCGAACGACCTGGCCGGCGCCTGGGCCTTGCGTCCGGACGGCCAGCCGATGCTGCCGCTGACGCCGGGCGAACCGCGGCAACGCGAATTCGCCTTCCGCGCCGGCGTCAACATCGTGATGTACACGCTGACCGGCAACTACAAGGCCGACCAGGTGCACGCGCCGGCGCTGATCGAACGGCTCGGGCAATAGCATGCAGTACGGTATCGCCTTCACCCCGCTCGTCCCCTCGCTGGTGCTCTGGATCGCGCTGGCCGCCATCGTCGTGATCGCGGTGCTGCTGTTGCTCGCCCGCGCCCGGGGCGCCGCCGTGCGCGTCGCCGCGCTGGCGCTGATCCTGCTGGCGCTGGCCAATCCATCGTTTACCCGCGAGGACCGCGAGCCGCTGTCGTCGGTCGCCGCCGTCGTGATCGACAAGAGCCCGAGCCAGAATTTCGGCGAGCGCACCGGCGAGACCGAAAAGGCGCGCGAGGCGCTGGTCGACAGCCTGAAGAAGATCAAGGGCGTCGAGGTCCGCGTCGTCGAGGCCGGGCAGGCCGACGGCGAAACCGACGGCACCAGACTGTTCGGCGCGCTGTCGTCGGCGCTGTCCGACGTTCCGGTCGATCGCGTCGCCGGCGCCTTCCTGATCACCGACGGCCGCGTGCATGACATTCCCGCCAATGCCGCGGCGGTCGGATTCCAGGCGCCGGTGCATGCGCTGATCACCGGGCGCAAGGACGAACGCGACCGCCGCATCGCGATCGCGGCGGCCCCCCGCTTCGGCATCGTCGGACAGGCGCAGACCATCACCTACCGGCTCGACGACCAGGGCGTCAGCGGCGAGCGCGCCAGGATCGTGGTGCGCCGCGACGGCGAGGTGATCAACGAGCGCACCGTCCTGAGCGGCCAGACCGTCAATATCGATGTCGACATCAAGCATGCCGGTCCGAACATCGTCGAGATCGAGGCCTCGCCGCTGCCAAACGAACTGACGCTGGTCAACAACCGCGCGGTGGTGGCGATCGACGGCGTGCGCGACAAATTGCGGGTGCTGCTGGTCTCCGGCGAGCCGCATTCCGGCGAACGCACCTGGCGCAATTTGCTGAAATCCGACGCCAGCGTCGATCTCGTGCATTTCACGATTCTGCGTCCGCCGGAGAAGCAGGATGGCACGCCGATCAACGAACTCAGCCTGATCGCGTTTCCGACCCGCGAACTGTTTCAGCAGAAGATCCACGAATTCCAGCTGATCATCTTCGACCGCTACGCCCGCCAGGGCGTGC
>CALROE020000388.1:0-4561 GCA_943369715.1 Bradyrhizobium ivorense | reverse complement strand
GGCGCCAGCACCTTGATGCCCGGGATATGCGCATACCAGCCTTCGAGGCTATGCGAATGCTGGGCCGCCAACTGGCGGCCGGCGCCGGTCGCCATGCGAATGACCAGCGGCACCCCGAACTGATTCCCCGACATGTGGCGCACCGTGGCCGCGGTATTCAGGATTTGATCGAGCGCGAGCAGGCTGAAATTCACCGTCATCAATTCGACGATCGGGCGCATGCCGGCCATCGCCGCACCAATGCCGGCACCGGTAAACCCGGATTCCGACAAGGGGGTATCCCGGATCCGTTCCGCGCCGAACTCGGCCAGCAGTCCCTTGCTCACCGCATAGCAGCCGCCGTAATGGCCGACATCTTCCCCCATCAGAAACACGCGGTCGTCGCGGCGCATCGCGTCCCGGATCGCCTCGCGTACCGCGTCGCGGTAGGTGATGTCGGTCGCTGCGGGCTCGATCATCTCTTGTGGCATGACACCTCAGCGCGCAGCTTGTTCGGCGTAGGTAAAGCGGGTGAGCTGCTCGACCGGCTCCCAGGTGCCGGCCTCGCCGAAGGCGACCGCCTCGGCTATCTCTGCCGCGATTTCCGACTCCATGCGCGCCAGATCTTCCGGATGAATCAGATGATTGGCCTCCAGCCAGCCCTGAAAGCGCACGATCGGCTCCTTGTGCCGCCAGGCCTCGACCTCGGCCTTGTCGCGATAGAGTTGGGCATCGAACATCGAATGCGCGCGTAGCCGGTAGGTCCGGCATTCCAGGAAATAGGGTTTGCGGTTCTCGCGCACGGCGTGCACCGCCCGGCGGGCGGCGGCCTCGACGGCGATCACATCCATGCCGTCAACCGCCTCGGAAGCGATCCGGTAACACCCCGCCTTGCGCTGGATATCGGTTTCGGATTCCGAAATGGCCAGGGCCGTGCCCATGGCGTAACGGTTATTCTCGCATACGAACAGCACCGGCAGTTGCCAAAGCGCGGCCAGATTCAGACTTTCGTGAAACTCGCCCTCGGCAACGGCGCCTTCGCCGAAGAAGCAGGCGGTGATGCTGTCGTCGCCCCGCATGCGATCCGCCAGCGCAAGTCCGACCGCCATCGGCAGGCCGCCGCCCACGATGGCGTTGCCGCCGTAGAAGTTCGTCGCTTGGTCGAACAGATGCATGGAGCCGCCGCGCCCGCGGCTGCAGCCTTCCTGCTTGCCGTACATCTCGGCAAGCACCGTGGTCATCGGGATGCCGCGCACCAGGGCGTGGCCATGCTCTCGGTAGGTTGCCGCGATCCTGTCGCGCTTCTCCAGCACCGGGATGACGCCGACGGCAACCGCTTCCTCGCCGTCGTAGAGGTGCAGGAATCCCCGGATCTTTTCCTGGGTGTAGAGTTCGGCGCACTTGTCCTCGAAGCGGCGAATGCGGATCATCTGCCTCAGCAAAGCCAGCATGTGCTCTCGCGATAGACGCGGCTTGTCGGTGGGGGCGGTCATCGCTCCTCGCTTTCCAGCGTCGAGATGTCGCCCACGGGCAGGCCCAGCTCGCGGGCCTTGAGCAGGCGGCGCATGATCTTGCCGCTGCGCGTCTTCGGCAGATTCTGCCGAAAGGCGATGTCCTTCGGCGCAATGGCCGGGCCGAGACGCTGGCGCGCATGACCGAGCAATTCCTTGCGCAGCGCCTCGCTGGATTCGAAACCGTCCTTCAGCGCCACGAATGCCTTGACCATTTCGCCGGAGGTCGGTTCGGGGATGCCGATCACGCCGGCCTCGGCAACGGCGGGGTGCTCCATCAGCGCGCTTTCCACTTCGAACGGGCCGATCAGATGGCCGGCGCTCTTGATTACGTCGTCCGCCCGGCCGACGAACCAGAAGTAGCCTTCATCGTCGCGCATCGCGAGGTCGCCGGTCAGATACCAGCCGCCCACGAAGCATTTCCGGTAGCGTTGTTCCTCGTTGAGATAGCCACGCATCATCGACGGCCAGCCCGGGCGCAGCGCGAGTTCGCCCATCGCCATCGGTTTGGTTATTTCGCGCACCGTCCCGTCTTCAAGGCGCTCGACGATGCCGGCCGTGACCCCCGGCAGCGGGCGGCCCATCGACCCCGGCTTCACGTCCATCGAGCGGTAGTTGGATATCATGATGCCACCGGTTTCGGTCTGCCACCAGTTATCGTGGAACGGCTTGCCGAAGGCCGCAGCGCTCCACGTCACGGCCTCCGGATTGAGCGGCTCGCCGACGCTGGCCATCAGGCGCACTTTGGACAGGTCGAACCGCCTGGCGATGTCGGTTCCTATCTTCATCAGCATGCGGATCGCCGTCGGCGCCGTGTACCAGACGGTGACTTTCTGCTCCTGCAGGAGGCGATACCAGCGTTCCGCGTCGAATTCGGCCTGGT
Organism: Bradyrhizobium ivorense; assembly: GCA_943369715.1. Taxonomy (GTDB): domain Bacteria; phylum Pseudomonadota; class Alphaproteobacteria; order Rhizobiales; family Xanthobacteraceae; genus Bradyrhizobium; species Bradyrhizobium ivorense_A. Next base: position 2,188 of record CALROE020000388.1, on the reverse strand, counting down.
CGACGATCATGGTCACGCCGTTGGTGAGCGGCGAGATGATGCCGTAGGACGTGCCGGTAACCCATCCCGGGTCGGCGGTGCACCAGAAGACGTCATCCGGATGCAGATCGAGCGCGAGCCGGCCGGTGATGTGATGGGCGACGACGGCCTCATGGACGTGCACGACACCTTTTGGACGTCCGGTCGTCCCGCTGGTGAAGTGAAGCAAGGCCATGTCTTCAGGGGCCGTCGGTACCGTCTCGAACGTATCAAGGGCTTGCGCCAACGCCGCGGCCAGATCGATGGTGCCCGCGGGAAGGCTGCCGGAGCATTCCGTCAGGAAGACATGCGCCAGGCTCGCGAGTTCGTTACGCCAGGGTTCTATCTTGCGGCGGTAAAATGCCTCGGAGGTGACGAGCGCCGTGGCGTTTCCGATCGTCATACGGGCCTTGATGGGCTCCGGACCGAACGCCGAGAACAGTGGCGAGAAAACGCTGCCGTTCTTGAGCGTGCCGAGGGCGGCGAGGTAGAGTTCCGGCACGCGGCCGAGCAGCGAAAAGACGCGATCTCCCTTGGCCACCCCACGCTGCGCCAGGACGTTGGCAAACCGATTCGTCTGCGCGCGCAGGGCTGCGTAACTGAAATCGCGAACCTGGTCGTCGCGCCCGATCCAGCGAAGCGCCAGCTTGTCGCCACGGCCGGCCAGGACATGTCGGTCGATCGCCTCATGCGCGATATTGAGCGCGCCGCCCGGCAGACCCGCGAGCAGTGCCCGGGCTTGCGGCCACGCAAATTGCCTGGCGTACGCTTCGTAATCCTGCAGGTTGGCACCGACATAATCCTCGGGCCGCTTTCGGATTCGTTCCCACTGCATTGGTTCGCGATCTGCGCCCGAGGAAAACACTCAAGAAGGCTATTCGGCGCCACCGAGCCCATATTGACGTGAGTCAATAGCGGGCAGGGCAGCGTCGGACGGGATTTCCGTGGTAGGGGGCCGCGCTGCCCGGCGCGAAGCGCCGATAACACTAATCCGCGATGCCCGCTTCCCTGTCAGGTTGTTGAACAGCGTCCGTCTCTGCTTCTGCGCTGGAGACAGCTCCGGTGGGTGGCCGGGCTGCAGCGAGTTCCTGCTGGCCGTCGCGCGCGAGTTGCTGGCTGGCAATGATTTTTTGCCATAACCGCAGGATATTTTGCTGGGTTTCCGCTGCGATGAAACAACGGCCCTCGCGGTCGAAGCCGCAGAATTTCGCGCTGGCATCACCGCAGACGCGGCTGAAGGCCCGATTGATGAGGTCAAGGCAGGCTATAACCTGGGCTACATCAGGAAGGCGGGTGTGATGTGCGATGTCGATCAGCCGGAATGCCTCGATGTTGGGTTGACCGAAGATCGCACCCTGGCGACCGAACTCGAAGAACACGTTGACCGCCGGCAGCACGCCCTGAATCTGGGAGAGGATGGCGGCAGCTTGTTCTTCGCTGCAGGCCGCCAGATGCTCGCCATTCGGTCTGCTGTCTGCCGGTGTGGATTGCAATCCAAGGGAGGTCATTACCTCGCGCTCGATCCAGCGCCGGACCTCCGCGGGCGCGGACCGAATTTGCTCCGAACTGAGCGTTATGCCGATCATGATCTCGTCTCCCTCGGTGGAGTACCCTGTGCCACCGTTCGGCGATTCCGATGTTGATCGGGATCAATCGGGATGACGGCGAGGGTCCGGTTAGGCGCCGAGCCGTCAATCGGCCTCGCGCAGTACCCACCGGTCGCCGGATTTTTCATACTTGCGTTTCACTGCCGCCCAGGCGACGCGATGGGCGGTGCTTTCGCGCTGTTCGGGACCGCGCGCGGCGTATTGTATCCAGGCGCCGTTGAAGGCGCCGAGATAGATTTCCTGCGCATGCAGCGGCAAGTGAGCCCGGATCGGCGGAGGAAGATCCTCGATGGACTGGTACGGCAAGCGACGGCCCTCCTTCCAGAAGGTCTCAAATCCTGCATAGCCCCTGCGCAATAAACCTCAATTGATCCAGAGCAAGCCACGGCGCCGGCGGCTTGCTAGGTGTGTCGGGCTGCCGGCGTTCGTCCGGTGATCGTGTCGTTCTGATATTCCGGCCGGAGACAGGGACAAGAATGGAATCGGACCCGTCGTCACGAAAGCAGACCGTCGCCATCGGCTATATTTTCGCGGCCAGCATCGGCATGCTGCTGCTGCAATGG
>CALROE020000387.1:0-4566 GCA_943369715.1 Bradyrhizobium ivorense | reverse complement strand
ATTTGCGGCAAAATGGCTCTGGTCGCCACTCCAAAAGAACCTGCGACAAGGCATCGCCAGTCGCCGCGGTCATGTTGCACCTGCGCTCTTGCTATGTTAGCAAAGCCGCGATTTTAACGAGCCCGGTGCTGTCAGTGCCGGTCGTAAATCGAAGTCCCGCTTGAATTCCAAGGGCTTGGATCGCTAGGCGCCGCATCGTGGCGACGGTTTTTCCCTTGCGAGTTTGACAGCAAAAAAGAGCGCGCTAGTGGCTGCTGAAGATCCGTCGGTTTCGGGAGTGTCCGGTCGTTACGCAACGGCCTTGTTCGAGTTGGCGCGCGATGAAAAATCCATCGATGCGGTCAAGGCCGATCTCGAAAAATTCGAGGCCATGCTGGCCGACAGTACCGATTTGAAGCGGCTGGTCCGCAGCCCGGTTTTCTCGGCGGGCGAGCAGTCGCGGGCGCTGTCCGCCGTGCTCGACAAGGCTGGAATTTCCGGCGTTGCCGCCAGGTTCCTCAAGGTCCTTACCGCCAACCGCCGCCTGTTCGCCGTCACCGACGTGATCCGTGCGTTCCGCGCGCTGGTGGCGAAGTTCAAGGGCGAGGCCACCGCCGACGTGACGGTCGCCGAAAAGCTCAGTGACAAGAATCTCGACGCCCTCAAGACCGCCCTGAAATCGGTAACGGGCAAGGACGTCGCGCTCAACGTGAATGTCGATCCCTCGATCATCGGCGGCCTGGTCGTCAAGCTTGGCAGCCGCATGGTGGATAGTTCGCTTCGCACCAAACTCAATTCGATCAAGCACGCGATGAAAGAGGCAGGCTGATGGACATCCGCGCCGCGGAAATTTCCGCGATCCTCAAGGACCAGATCAAGAATTTCGGCCAGGAGGCTGAAGTTTCCGAAGTCGGACAGGTGTTGTCCGTCGGCGACGGCATTGCCCGCGTCTACGGCCTCGACAACGTCCAGGCCGGCGAAATGGTCGAATTCGAGAACGGCACCCGCGGCATGGCGCTGAACCTCGAAACCGACAACGTCGGCATCGTGATCTTCGGCGCCGACCGCGAGATCAAGGAAGGCCAGACCGTCAAGCGCACCCGCGCCATCGTCGATACGCCGGTCGGCAAGGGCCTGCTCGGCCGCGTCGTCGACGCGCTCGGCAATCCCATCGACGGCAAGGGTCCGATCCAGGCCGACAAGCGCATGCGCGTCGACGTCAAGGCGCCCGGCATCATCCCGCGCAAATCGGTCAACGAGCCGATGGCAACCGGCCTCAAGGCGATCGACGCCCTGATCCCGGTCGGCCGCGGCCAGCGCGAGCTGATCATCGGTGACCGTCAGACCGGCAAGACCGCGATCGCGCTCGACACCATCCTGAACCAGAAGCCGCTCAACGCGCAGACCGACGAGAAGATCAAGCTGTATTGCGTCTATGTCGCGATCGGCCAGAAGCGTTCCACCGTCGCCCAGTTCGTCAAGGTGCTCGAAGAGCAGGGCGCGCTGGAATATTCGATCATCGTCGCGGCCACCGCTTCCGATCCGGCGCCGATGCAGTACATCGCGCCGTTCACCGGCTGCACCATGGGCGAATATTTCCGCGACAACGGCATGCACGCCGTCATCATCTATGACGATCTGTCGAAGCAGGCCGTCGCCTACCGCCAGATGTCGCTGCTGCTGCGCCGTCCGCCGGGCCGCGAAGCCTATCCCGGCGACGTGTTCTATCTGCATTCCCGCCTGCTCGAGCGCGCCGCCAAGCTCAACGACTCCCAGGGCTCCGGCTCGCTGACGGCGCTGCCGATCATCGAAACCCAGGCCAACGACGTGTCGGCCTACATCCCGACCAACGTGATCTCGATTACCGACGGCCAGATCTTCCTGGAAACCGACCTGTTCTTCCAGGGCATCCGCCCGGCGGTGAACGTCGGTCTGTCGGTGTCGCGCGTCGGATCGTCGGCGCAGACCAAGGCGATGAAGAAAGTCGCCGGCAAGATCAAGGGCGAGCTGGCGCAGTACCGCGAAATGGCGGCGTTCGCGCAGTTCGGTTCCGATCTCGACGCCTCGACGCAGCGCCTGCTGAACCGCGGTTCGCGTCTCACCGAGCTCCTGAAGCAGCCGCAGTTCTCGCCGCTGAAGATGGAAGAGCAGGTCGTGGTGATCTACGCCGGCGTCAACGGCTATCTTGACACGCTGCCGGTCGCCAAGGTCCGCAGCTTCGAAGACGGCCTGCTGTCGCTGCTGCGCGGCAAGAACGTCGACATCCTCAATACCATCCGCGACAGCCGTGATCTCAGCGACGACACCGCCGCCAAGCTCAAGGCCGTGGTCGAGGGTTACGCCAAGACTTTTGCTTAACGAATGCCGTCATGGCCGGGCTTGTCCCGGCCATCCACGTCTTGGGGCGTGGATGACGACAAGACGCGGATGCCCGGCACACGGTCGGGCATGACGAACGAAGGGTTTGCGGTCGGATCGCGGATCTGATCGCCGGGGTGAACTGAGAATGGCTTCACTGAAAGACATGCGGGTCCGCATCGCCTCCACCAAGGCGACGCAGAAGATCACCAAGGCCATGCAGATGGTCGCGGCCTCCAAGCTGCGCCGCGCGCAGACCGCCGCCGAAGCGGCGCGGCCCTACGCGGAAAAAATGGATGCGGTGATTTCCAACATCGCCAGCGCCGCCGCCGGTTCGCCCGGCGCCCCGGCGCTGCTGGCCGGCACCGGCAAGGATCAGGTGCACCTGTTCCTGGTCTGCACCGGCGAGCGCGGCCTGTCCGGCGCGTTCAACTCGTCGATCGTGCGGCTCGCCCGCGAGCGTGCGCTGGCCCTGATGAACCAGGGCAAGGAAGTGAAATTCTTCTGCGTCGGCCGCAAGGGCTTCGAGCAGCTGCGCCGCACCTTCGAGCGTCAGATCGTCGAAAACGTCGAGCTGCGTTCGGTCCGCCAGCTCGGTTTCGTCAACGCCGAGGACATCGCCAAAAAGGTCATCGCGCGCTTCAATGCCGGCGAGTTCGACGTCTGCACGCTGTTCTATTCGCGCTTCAAGTCGGTGATCTCGCAGATCCCGACCGCACAGCAGATCATTCCGCTGGTGGTGGAAGCGCCCGCCGCCAATGCCGGTCCGGCGACATCCTACGAATACGAGCCGGAAGAAGACGAGATCCTGAGCGGATTGCTGCCGCGCAACCTCGCGGTGCAGATCTTCCGCGCGCTTTTGGAAAACAACGCTTCGTTCTACGGCGCGCAGATGAGCGCGATGGACAACGCCACCCGCAACGCCGGCGACATGATCCGCAAGCAAACCCTGATCTACAACCGCACCCGTCAGGCGATGATCACCAAGGAGCTGATCGAGATCATCTCCGGCGCCGAGGCGCTTTAAGTATTCGGACTTCAAGGAGATAGTTTTATGGCTACACCCGCCAACCAGACCGGACGCGTCACGCAAGTCATCGGCGCCGTCGTCGACGTGCAGTTCGAAGGGCATCTGCCGGCGATTCTCAGCGCCATCACCACCATGAACGGGACCAACCGTCTGGTGCTCGAAGTGGCGCAGCATCTCGGCGAATCCACTGTGCGCACCATCGCGATGGACACCACCGAGGGTCTGGTCCGCGGCCAGGAAGTCAGCGACACCGGCAGCCCGATCCAGGTGCCGGTCGGCGCCGGCACGCTCGGCCGCATCATGAACGTGATCGGCGAACCGATCGACGAAGGCGGTCCGATCGCCTCCGAAGGCCTGCGCCCGATCCATGCGGAAGCGCCGACCTATACCGACCAGGCCACCGAGGCCGAAATTCTGGTCACCGGCATCAAGGTCGTCGACCTCCTGGCGCCCTACGCCAAGGGCGGCAAGATCGGCCTGTTCGGCGGCGCCGGCGTCGGCAAGACCGTGCTGATTCAGGAACTGATCAACAACGTCGCGAAGGCGCATGGCGGCAACTCGGTGTTCGCCGGCGTCGGCGAGCGCACCCGCGAAGGCAACGACCTCTATCACGAGTTCATCGAGTCCAAGGTCAACGCCGATCCGCACAATCCCGATCCGAGCGTCAAATCGAAATGCGCCCTGGTGTTCGGCCAGATGAACGAGCCGCCCGGCGCCCGCATGCGCGTGGCGCTGTCGGGTCTCACCGTCGCCGAGCATTTCCGCGATCAGGGCCAGGACGTGCTGTTCTTCATCGACAATATCTTCCGCTTCACCCAGGCAGGCTCCGAAGTGTCGGCGCTGCTCGGCCGTATTCCCTCGGCGGTGGGCTATCAGCCGACGCTGGCCACCGACATGGGCGCGCTGCAGGAGCGCATCACCACCACGCACAAGGGTTCGATCACCTCGGTGCAGGCGATCTACGTGCCGGCCGACGACTTGACCGACCCCGCGCCCGCCACCTCGTTCGCGCATCTGGACGCCACCACGGTGCTGAACCGCGCGATCTCGGAAAAGGGCATCTATCCCGCCGTGGATCCGCTCGACTCCACCTCGCGCATGCTGTCGCCGCTGATCGTCGGCGAGGAGCACTACCAGACCGCGCGCATGGTTCAGCAGGTGCTGCAGCGCTACAAGTCGCTGCAGGACATCATCGCCAT
>CALROE020000386.1:0-4574 GCA_943369715.1 Bradyrhizobium ivorense | reverse complement strand
TATGGCCGAGCTGCGGAAAATTCTGGCGGTCTTCCAGCACGAAGGCATGGGTCGAGCCGGAATCGAACCAGACGTCGCAGATGTCGTCGACCTTCTTCCAGTCCTCAGCCGCGCGGGTCCCGAGAAAGCGTTCGCGGGCGCCGTCCATGTACCAGGCGTCGGCGCCTTCCTCCATGAAGGCTTCGGCAATGCGCTGGTTGACGAGTTCGTCCTGCAGGATTTCGGCCGAGCCATCGGCGTTCTCGCGCACGAACACCGCGATCGGCACGCCCCAGGCGCGCTGGCGCGAGATCACCCAGTCGGGCTTTGAGTTGACCATGCCGTTGATGCGGTTCTGACCCGACGGCGGCACCCACTGGGCGACCGAGATGGCGTGCTGTGCGCGGGCGCGCAGCGTGTCGCCCGGTTTTCCCCTGCCGTCCTCGACGATATTCTGGTCCATCGCGATGAACCATTGCGGCGTATTGCGGAAGATCACCGGCTTCTTCGAGCGCCAGGAATGCGGGTATTGATGCTTGAGCCGGCCGCGCGCCAGCAGCATGCCGCGCTCGACCAGCGCCTTGATCACCGCCTCGTTGGCGTCGCCCTTTTCGCCCTTGTCGTTGATGACGCGTTTGCCCGTAAAACCCGGGGCGTGATCGGTGAAGGCGCCGTTCTCGTCGACGGTGTAGGGGATGGTGGTGTTGATGCCGCGCGGCGCCAGGTCGCGTGCATTTGCCATCCAGACCTCGAAATCCTCGCGGCCATGGCCGGGCGCGGTATGAACGAAGCCGGTGCCGGTGTCGTCGGTGACGTGGTCGCCGGGCAGAAGCGGCACGACGAATTCGTAGCCGCCGCTGACGCCCTTCAGCGGATGGGCGCATTCCACCGCGTCGAGCGTGTCCGCCGGCAGGTCGCGCACCTTCTCGTAGGCGGTGACACGCGCCTGCTTGAACACGCCTTCCGCCAGCGCATCCGCCAGGATCAGCAGGTCGCCGTTCCTGGCCCAGTTGTCGCCGGGCGCATCGGTGACCTTGTAGACGCCGTAGGAAATTTTCGGCGAGAAGCTGATGGCGCGGTTGCCGGGCAGCGTCCAGGGCGTGGTGGTCCAGATCACGACGCTGGCAGTGGCCAGCACGCCATGCACCGGCGAGGTTACCGGAAACTTCACCCACACGGTATCGCTGGTGTAGTCCTCGTATTCGATTTCGGCTTCCGCCAGCGCGGTCTTTTCCACCACGCTCCACATCACAGGCTTGGAGCCGCGATACAGCAGGCCGTTGGCGGCGAACTTCATCAGTTCGCGGGCGATCTGCGCTTCGGCGGCAAAGTCCATCGTGGCGTAGGGGTGATCCCAGTCGCCGATGATGCCGAGCCGCTTGAATTCCTCGCGCTGCACGTTGAGCCAGTGCGTGGCATAGGCGCGGCATTCCCTGCGGAACGCCACCATCGCGGTGGAGTCCTTGAAGTCCGGCTTTGGCTTGCCCTTGGAGCGGTAGTTCTCTTCCTCGATTTTCCATTCGATCGGCAGGCCGTGGCAGTCCCAGCCCGGCACGTAATTGGAATCGAAGCCGAGCATCTGCTGGCTCTTGGTCACCACGTCCTTGAGGATCTTGTTGAGGGCGTGGCCGATATGGATGTTGCCGTTGGCGTAGGGCGGCCCGTCATGCAGGACGAACTTGGCCCGGCCGGCGGCGCTCTCGCGCAGTTTGCCGTAGAGGCCGATCTCGTTCCAGCGTTTGAGAATCTCCGGCTCGCGCTGTGGCAGGCCGGCGCGCATCGGGAATTCCGTCTGCGGCAGGAACAGGGTCTTGGAATAGTCGGTAACGTCGGACTTTTGCGGCTTCTCGGACATGAATGCTCTGGTTTGGCTCAAGGGGCGCTGAAACGCGATTCATCGCGGATGAATGGATAAGGTCCCGGTCTTGCGCCGAGCCTAAGCTCAGGCGGAAGCCGGGCCGCTAATGGGGATGGTGCGCCGCGCAAACATGGGGCTTTCCATAGCAGCCAGACGGGAAAATCGCAAAGCCCAAGGGAAAGCCTGAGCCTATCCCGGCCGCCAGTCTTCGGATGAGGGGCGCGGGGGATGCGGGCGGGCCGGATTATCGGTAACGGTCTGGCCCGGCTCGATTCCGCCCGCCGGTATCTTTTGCTTTTCGGTCTTGCTCATCCGACCAGCCCGAGCTTCGGGAACGCATCCGGCGCTGCCGCCAGCGCCGCGCGGGCGCGGGCCGAGTCGTCGTCCATCTGGCGCACCAGCGCCGCGATGCCGTCGAACTTCACTTCGTCGCGGATGAAGGCGATGAAGGCGACATCGAGCGATGCGCCATAGAGGTCGCCCTTGAAGTCGAACAGGAACACTTCCAGCAGAGGCGCGCCATTGTCGAAGGTCGGACGGCGGCCGAAACTGGCGACGCCGTCGAGGCGTTCGGTGCCGCGGCCGACCCGCACCGCATAGATGCCGTGCTTGAGCCCGCAATTCTTGTCGAGCCTGATGTTGGCGGTGGGATAGCCGAGATCGCGGCCGCGTTTCTCGCCATGAATCACGGTGCCGGTCACGAACCACGGGCCGCCGAGCAACGCGGTGGCATCGTCGATCTGCCCCTCCGCGAGCGCCATCCGGATCGCCGAGGAGGACACCGGCCGTTCGTCGATATCGATATGGGCCTGGACGTCGACCTCGATGCCGAGTCGGGGCGCTTCGCTGGCCAGCAGGCTCGGCGAGCCCACGCGCCCCTTGCCGAAATGAAAGTCGTAGCCGACCGCGATCCCGCTGATGCCGAGCCGTTCGATCAGGTCATGGTGAATGAAATCCTGCGCCGAGGTCCCGGCGCGGCCCTTGTCGAAGGTCATCACCACCGCGCCGGAAAGCCCGGTCCCGGCCAGCAGTCGCAATTTGCTGGCCTCGTCGGTAAGCCGGAACTGGGGGGTGTTCGGGCTGAAGAAGCTGCGAGGATGGGGCTCGAAGGTCACCGCCAGCGCCGGCCGGTCATGGACGCGGCCCATCCGCAGGGCGGCCGCGATCACCGCACGGTGGCCGAGATGGACGCCATCGAAATTGCCCATCGCCACCACCGCCCCCTTGGGGATGGAGGCCGCGGGCGTGGTGTCGCGGATAACAGTAAAGCCAGGCGTCATTTTGGAGGATTCTTCCGGGCGAGGTCAGCAGGCGCGGGACGGTGACGTGGCGGCCGCGATGAAGTCAAGCCGGGCCGGACCCGCCGTGGAACGGGTGCTTTTGCCATGTCTCCCGCCAAGGTCGGTTAACGGGCTGTTTAAAGGCTGGTGGTACTGGTGGGGGGCGGACTGCGGGGCTTTTTGGCCTGGCGCAGGCCCGTGTGGTTTGTAGCGTTGCGGGGGAGTCAAGATGGCGGTTGATTTGTCGATGTCGGTTCTGGTGGTGGATGACTACAACACCATGATCCGGATCATCCGAAACCTCCTGAAGCAGCTTGGCTTCGAGAATATCGATGACGCCAGCGACGGCTCGGCGGCGCTGAACAAGATGCGCGTCAAGAAATACGGGCTGGTGATCTCCGACTGGAACATGGAGCCGATGACCGGCTACGACCTGCTCCGGGAAGTTCGCGCCGATCCCAATCTCGCCACCACGCCGTTCATCATGATCACGGCGGAATCCAAGACCGAAAACGTGATCGCCGCCAAGAAGGCCGGCGTCAACAATTACATCGTCAAGCCGTTCAACGCCGCCACGCTGAAGACCAAGATCGAGGCGGTATTCCCGGATATGGCGAGCGCGTAAGGCGGGCTTTCTTTACCTCTCCCCGCAAGAGCGGGGCGAGGGAGAAGAGACACCCTACCACCGCAACTCCCGCATCAGCGCCTTGGGCGGGCGGCCGAACAGCTCCTTCACCGAGGCGGGGTCGAGCTGATCGATGCCCTCGAACTCTTCGGAGTGGATGCCGCGGGTCAGGAACAGGCAGTCGATGCCGAAGGCATGCGCGCCGGTCAGGTCGGTCCGCACGGAATCGCCGATCGCCAGCACGCGGTTGAGCTGGATGGGGTGGCTCTGGCGTTCTGCCGCAAGCGCCATGGCCCGCTCATAGATCGGCCGGTGCGGCTTGCCGTAGAAGATCACCTCGCCGCCGAGTTCGCGATAAAGTTCGGCGATCGCGCCGGCGCAGTAGATCAGGCGGTCGCCGCGCTCGACCACGATGTCCGGATTGGCACAGACCAGCGTCAACTGGCGCTCCCGCGCCTTCAGCATCATGCCGCGATAATCCTCGGCTGATTCGGTTTCGTCGTCGAACAGGCCGGTGCAGACGATGTAATCCGCGGCTTCCAGCGGCGCGAGCATCGGATCGAGGCCGCGATAGATCGAATTGTCGCGCTCGGGGCCGAGCCAGAACATTTTCTTGCCGGGATGGTCGGCGACGAAATGCCGGGTCAGGTCGCCCGAACTGACGATGGCGTCATAGGTCTCGTCGGCGACGCCGAGCTTGCGCAATTGCCGCTGCACCGAATCGGCAGGCCGTGGCGCGTTGGTGATGAGGATCACCGTGCCGCCCTGGGCGCGGAAAGTATGCAGCGCCTCACAGGCTTCGGGGACGGCCACCAGGCCGTTGTGAACCACG
>CALROE020000385.1:0-4578 GCA_943369715.1 Bradyrhizobium ivorense | reverse complement strand
GCGGTGCGCTCCGAGCAGCGGCTGCATCCGACCATCATGGTCGGCGACGGCATCAACGACGCCCCGGCGCTGGCGGCGGCCGACGTCGGCATCGCACTCGGCGCGCGCGGCGCCAGCGCCTCGTCGGAAGCCGCCGACGTGGTGATCCTGGCCGACCGGCTCGACCGGGTCGGCGAGGCGATCGCGATCGCGCAGCGCGCGCGGCGGATCGCCGTCCAGAGCATCGTCGCCGGCATGGCGCTTTCGATCCTCGCGATGCTGGCCGCGACCTTCGGCTGGCTGCAGCCGGTGCCGGCGGCGCTCGTTCAGGAGGCGATCGATGTCGCCGTGATCCTCAATGCACTGCGCGCGCTGAATGCGGGTTACGGACACACCGCCCGGACCATGACCGCCGCGGCCGGGCGCGAGCTGCATCGCGATCACCTCACCTTGATCGGCCATCTCGACCGGCTGCGGTCGATCGTCGATGCGCTCGACGATGCCGCGCCGGAGAACGCAGCAGCCTTGATCGCGGAAGCAAATCAGGTGATCCAGGAGCAGGTGGTCGCGCACGAGCGCGACGACGAAGGCCACGTCTATCCGGAACTCGCCAAGGTCCTGCGGGAGGGCCACGGCCTCTCCGCCATGAGCCGGGCGCACCGCGAGATCCTGCATCTCGCCCGCCTGCTCGCCCGCGTCGCCGAAGACCTGCCGTCGGAAAAGGTCGACCGCTATCTGATCCGCGACGCCCAGCGGCTGATCGAGGCGGTCGAGACGCTGGTGCGCCTCCACACCGCGCAGGAGGAAGACATCTACGAGGCGGTCGCGGCGCGGTAGGGCAATGACGCTATCAGCGCCTGATCTCCGTGATCGCCACCTTGACCTGCCCGCGCTCCTTGAAGATGCGATAATCGTATTCGACGGTTCCACCATCCGACAAAGCCAGATTCGCCGTGCAGAGCGTTTCCGAATCCGACGCCGAAACTTTCTTGATGGAGTTGTATTTCGAGGCCTTGAACTTGTTCTGCTTGTTGAGGTCGGACAGCGTGTCGCGCGTGGTCTGCGCGTCGCAGGCCGGGATGCTTCCGATACTCCCGAGCTTTCCGACAAGTCCCACGCCGGTCAAAAGCAGGGTGATGGCGATGCAGACGAACAGGAAATAGCGCAGCCATTTCGGCCCCTTCCGCGCGGCATTGGCCATCAGCGCGCTGCCGACGATGCCGGACGCCGCTGCACCATAACTCGGTGATGCCAGATCTTTCTCGTTTTCCATGATCAAAACCCCATAAATAAAGGGTGGACCTTAGAGCAACCCGGGTCGCTGGCAAACGCGCTCTTCGGGATAATCGATTTCGACCCCCGCAGCGGGCCTTATCGACTTGACGCGACCGCCCCGAGCCCCCATCACAGGCGCGTCAGTCGGCCGGACGGCCGCTCCCGCTACGGTCGAAAGGCTGCGGGAGAGGAAAGTCCGGGCTCCATCGACATACGGTGCCGGATAACGTCCGGCGGGGGCGACCCCAGGGACAGTGCCACAGAGAACGAACCGCTCGCCTTCGCCCTTCGGGGCTTCGGCGCAGTAAGGGTGAAAAGGTGCGGTAAGAGCGCACCGCGGGTCCGGCAACGGAAACGGCATGGCAAACCACACCGGGAGCAAAACCGAATAGGGACGGCAACGCGGGATGTTCGCGCAAGCGATAACTCCGCAGGGCGATGTCAGGCTCGCCGTCCGGGTAGGTTGCTCGAGGCCCTGTGCAAACAGGGTCCCAGAGGAATGGCCGTCACGTATCGCCGGTGCAAGCCGGCGGTGCCCTACAAAACCCGGCTTACAGGCCGGCTGATATCTTCTGCAAATGAGGGGTTCGGCGTTACGCGCCGGACCCCTCGCCAATTTTGCGCAGCCGTCATTGCGAGCGCAGCGAAGCAATCCATCTCACAGCGCAAGGAAAGAATGGATTGCTTCGTCGCAAGGGCTCCTCGCAATGACGGCGAAGCTCACTCCCGCTTGAACCGGTAGTCAAACGCGCTCCCGTCCGCCTTGATCAGTCCCGCCGTCGGCGCTGGGAAATGCACCGGCAGGATCAGCGTGTCGGTGTCCGCCACCTCGGCGAAGAATTTCCGGCGCGAGACCGCCGACTGTTTCGGGTCCCAGTCCGGCTTTGCCGACCAGTCGGGCTCGCGGCACTGGATCGCGTGGTGCATCAGGTCGCCGGCGACCACCGCGCGCTGGCCGCGGGAAAAAATGTTGATGCAGCAATGGCAGGGCGAGTGGCCCGGCGTCGGCGTCAGCGTGACGGTGTCGTCGAGCGCGTAATCGTCGTCGACCAGCAGCGCCTGGCCGGCTTCCACGATCGGCAGGCAATTATCGCGAAACACGGTGCCGGGCGGATTGGCGCCGCGCGCGTGCTCGGCCTCCCAGGCCGCGTATTCTCGTCTGTGAAACACGTATTTGGCGTTCGGGAAGGTCGGCACCCAGCGGCCGTCGCGCAGCACCGTGTTCCAGCCGGTATGGTCGATGTGGAGATGGGTGCAGAACACGTAATCGACGCTCTCGTAACTGACTCCGAGCGCGAACAATTCGTTGCGCCAGCGCTCCTTGCCGGGGAAATCGAACGGCGGCGGGTGGCCCTTGTCCTCGCCGGTGCAGGTGTCGACCAGGATGGTATGGCGCGGGGTGCGGACCACGAACGTCTGGTAGGTGATGACCATCAGGCCCAGCGCGGCGTCGTACACCTCCGGCTCCATGGTCGCCAGATGATGCCTGAAGACGGCATCATCATAGGCCGGGAAGAAGTCCTGCGGCCGCCGCCACGGGCCTTCGCGTTCGATCACCGCATCGACGGTGATGTCGCCGATCCTGAGCTGCTTCATCGCTTCGGCTCCCCTGCGATCTTCTCCAGCAGCGCCGTCAGCGCCTCCGGCGCCGTGACGTTGGGCGAATGGCTGGCGTCGATCTCGTAGTAGCGCCACGCCGGATCGTTTTTGGCTTGCTTCGCAAACGGCCCGAACGTATCCGCCGGCGTGATGCGGGTGGCGTAGATGTAGCTGCGCGGCAAGGTCAGCGCGCCGCCCTGCAGCTCGAGCGCGGTCTCGAAACACTTGATCGGCATATGCACGCGGCGCGTGCTCAGCCATTCCTGGTCGGCGGGCGACGTATCCGGCGGCGTCGGATTCGGCGGCACCCGCCAGCCGTCGCCGCTGTTCTTGAGCTCCTGCATGCGCGGTCGCGCCACCTCGTTGAGATCGAGCAGCGACTGGCCGTCGCCGGGCACGAAGGCGTCGATATAGATCAGCTGCGTGACGCGGTCCCGGGCGCGGTCGGCGACCCCGGTGGCGACCATGCCGCCATAGCTGTGGCCGACCAGCACGATGTCGCGCAGGTCCTCATATTGGATGACGTTGAGGACGTCCTCGATATGGGTCTCGAGATCGATCGACGGATTGGCCAGATGGGCGCGCTCGCCGAGGCCGGTGTAGGTCGGCGTCACCAGCCGGTGCCCGGCCGCCGCCATCAGCGGGTGCATCTTCTTCCAGGCCCAGCCGGCCGACCAGGCGCCGTGGCAGACGAGAAAAGTTGCTCCCATGATGTTTTTTCCTTGTTGGGCAGTGTGCCAATGCCGATTTGCCGATACTACCTGCCCTTCGCCTGCTGTAAACGTCACCGGCAAGATCAATCGCAGTCATTCCGGGGCGCGAGTGAAGCGAGCGAACCCGGAATCTCGAGATTCCGGGTTCGTGCTTCGCACGCCCCGGAATAACGAGGGAAATATCGGACAGGCATGAACACTGCGGCCTATGCGCTGGTGCTGCTCGGCGCGCTTTCGGGCGGTTTCGTGTCCGGCCTCGTCGGATTCGGCACGGCGATGACGGCGCTGGGGATCTGGCTCTACGTGCTGCCGCCCGCGCTGGCGGTGCCGCTGGTGCTGATCTGTTCGGTGATTGCCCAGACCTCGACCATGCCGGCGATGTGGCGCAGCTTCGACCTGACGCTGGTCTGGCCGTTCCTGATCGGCGGCCTTGCCGGCGTGCCGCTCGGCGTCCTCTTGATTGCCCATGCCGACCCCAATGTCTTCAAGCTCAGCATCGGCGTGCTGCTGCTGGTGTTTCCGGCCGCATTGTTTTTTCAGCGCAAGCCGATGGCCTTCACGTTCGGCGGCCGGGTGGCGGATGCGGGAATCGGATTTGCCGGCGGCATCCTCGGCGGCCTTGCCGGCCTGTCCGGCGCGCTTCCGACCTTGTGGGCAAGCGTGCGCGGCTGGGGCAAGGACGAGCGGCGCGGGGTTTTCCAGACCTTCAACTGGACGGTCCTGTTCACCGCGCTCTGCCTGCAGGCCGGCATGGGCCTCGTCAGGCTGGACGTGGTCTGGCTCGCCGCGATCGCATTCCCCGCAACCGTCACCGGCGCATGGCTCGGCACACGCGCCTATCGCGCACTGAGCGACCGCAATTTCAGGGACCTGGTGCTGGCGCTGTTGTTTCTGTCCGGCGTCGGGCTGGTCTGGAGCAGCATCGGCGTGCGGTAGCCGTGCGATGAGATCAGGTTGAGCTGGAGCAGCACAGGAATTCACCTCTCCCTTCGGGAGAGGTCGGCGCGCAGCG
>CALROE020000384.1:0-4585 GCA_943369715.1 Bradyrhizobium ivorense | reverse complement strand
ATCTAAAACCGGGCTGCGGCTGGCTCCCGCCGTCCTGGTTGCCGGAAGATGGCATGCGCCGCGCCCTTCGCACGCTGTCGCGGGCCAATGGTCCTGTTCTGGCCGACTACGGCGCCCCGCTCGGACTGCCGCCGTTGCGCCAGCTGATCGCCCGGCGAATGGGCGATCGCGGTATCGAGGCTTCGCCGGACCAGGTGATACTCACGGAATCGGGCACGCAGGCGATCGATCTGTTGTGCCGATTCCTGCTCGAGCCTGATGACACCGTGCTGGTGGACGATCCCTGCTATTTCAATTTCCATGCGCTGCTGCGCGCCCATCGCGCCCGCATCGTCAGCGTTCCCTATACGCCGGCGGGGCCGGATATGGAGCTGTTCGCTCAGGCCCTCCATGAGCACAGACCGCGGCTCTACATCACGAACTCGGCCATCCACAATCCGACCGGGGCCACGCTTTCGCCTGTCACGGCGCACCGGGTATTGAAGCTGGCCGAAGCGTTCGGCCTGACCATTATCGAGGACGATATTTTTGCTGATTTCGAGCACACGCTGGCGCCCCGGCTGGCGGCTTTCGATGGCCTCGATCGGGTGATCCATATCGGCAGCTTCTCCAAGACATTGTCGGCTTCGGCTCGCTGCGGATTCATCGCCGCACGCCCCGACTGGATCGAGGGATTGATCGACCTGAAGATCGCCACCTCCTTCGGTGGCGGTCGCCTCGCTGCAGAACTGGTTCTCAATGTCTTGCGGGATGGCAGCTACCGGAAACACATGGAAGGGCTGCGCCTCCGTCTGTCTCGTGCCATGGGCGAAGTGAACACAAGGCTGAAATCTCTCGGCATCGAACCGTGGCTCGAGCCTCAGGCCGGCATGTTTCTATGGAGCCGGCTGCCGGATGGCATCGATGCGGCTGATGTGGCCAGGGAGGCTCTTGCGGAGAACATCGTTCTCGCGCCCGGCAACGCGTTCAGCCTGTCGCAATCGGCAACCAGCTTTCTGCGGTTCAATGTCGCGCAGTCCGGCGATATCCGAATATTCGAGGCGCTGCGAAAGGCCATCGCGCGACAGCGAAAATCGGCTGTTGCCTGACGGGCATTCCGCGAGTCTATCCGGCCGCTGCCGGCGTCACCGATGCCAGCGGCACGTCGAACGCGTAGACGAAGCCGGAGGGTTCATAGGTCAATTTGACATCGCCCTTGAGTTGCCTGCCGAGGGTCTCGATCAGGCGGGTGCCGAAGCTCTGCCGGGCAGGCGGATGAACCGCGGGCCCATTTCTTTCGGTCCAGGTCAGGCGCAGCCGCTGCGCCGTTTCGTCAACGGTCCATGCAATGTCGACGCGGCCGCTCGGCATCGACAGGGCGCCGAACTTGGTGGTGTTGGTACAGAGTTCGTTCAGCGTCATCGCAATGGCAATCACGGCGCCGGACGCGATCCGGATATCCGGTCCCGCAATCGAGAATTTCGCCGCATCCGGATCATCGAAGGCTTCGGTGGCGCCACGCACGATTTTTTCGAGATCGGCGCTGCTCCATCGCGCCTGCAGCAGCAAATCGTGCGCTCGTCCCAGCGCCAGCAGCCGGCCTTCGATGGCATGCTGCGCATGCTCGGCGCCGGCCACGTTGCGCAGGCTCTGCGAGGCAATGGCGCTGACCGTCGCCAGCGTGTTCTTGATGCGATGGTGCAGCTCCTCCAGGATCAGTTTTTGCAGTTTGTCGGCCGCCGCGCGCTCGCGGGCGTCGATGCCGGCCTGATCGAGCAATTCCTGGGCGTTGATTTCCGCCTGCGCCAGCGAAAGCCGAAGGCTGACATTCTCCGCCGCGAGAAAGTCCTGCGGCGACGCTGCGCCGCCGTGGAACTGGCGCTGGTCTTCGTGATGATCAATTTCGAACATTCGCCACCATAGCACCCTATGTCGTCTACCGCTCAGATCAATTGCGACGGATTTCGCCGTAATTGGGGGATTCCGGCCGGTTCCACGGGTTGTTGAGTTAAGTCAACACCACTGCGTTGTTGCTGTCTGATAATGTGTTGAGCAGGGCTCTTTCCCCTGGCCAATCCCCGGGAGTTGTTGAAATGAAGAAATCGTCTGGCGTTCTTCTTGCCGCGCTGGCAGTCGCGACACTTTGGACCGTCGCGCCGGCGGCGGCGGCGCCGATCGGATCGCCGCGGATGCTGCAAAACACGGTGGAGCCATCGGTAGAGACGGTGAGATATCGTCGCGGCTATGGCCCTGCCATTGGTCTTGGGATCGCTGGCGCGCTGATCGGCGGGGCGATCATTGGCGCAACGCAGCCCTACGGCTACTACGGTCACCCCGGCTACTATGGATACCCCGGCTACTACGGTCCGGCCTACGTCGTCGCACCACCGCCCTATGCCGGCGGCGCCGTGGCTTATTGTGCGCAGCGCTACAGGTCCTATGACCCGTATTCCGGGACCTATCTTGGCTACGACGGCTATCGGCATCCTTGCCCTTGATGGCGGGCAATGGTTGATTGAGCAAGTATGGCCCCTGCGTGTCGCAGGGGCCAGGCCTGCCGGCCGCCGTGAGCTGTTGCGTTGGGTTCGGGACGACGTGGTCATGATGGCGTCTGTCAGCAATCGGATCGACCGGTGGCATGTCGGAAATAACAACCAGGTCTGATCAGCAGAAAGGCGCCGAGGCCGAAGTCGAAGGCTTTCGGGAGGACCTCGGTCCGTTTGTCGTTGCCGCTGAAACGACCCGAATGGCGATGGTGTTTACCGATGCGACGCAATCCGACAATTCGATCATTTTTGCCAATGACAGCTTTCTCTCCCTGACCGGCTACCGCCGCGCAGAGGTTCTCGGCAGGAGCTTCAATTTTCTGCTGGCCCACAGCGCCGACGCCGAGGCGCTGGGACGGATCAAGACCGAATTCGAGGGTTTGTCGAATAGCGGGGCGGAAGTTCTTTATCGTCGCAAGGATGGAAGTGAATTCTGGGCCGTGGTCTTCATCAGCCCGGTTCGCGACGAGGATGGTGACATCGTTCAGTATTTTGCCTCGCTGGTCGATCTCACCAGCCAAAAGGAGAATGAAGTCCAGTTGAGGATGCTGATCGACGAACTGAACCATCGCGTCAAGAACACGCTTTCGACGGTGCAGTCGATCGTCCGCCAGACGTTGCGAGCCTCCTCCGATCCCAGGACCATCCGGGACTCCATCGAGTCCCGACTGTTTGCGCTCTCGCGGTCGCACGATCTGCTAACCCGCGAAAAATGGGAAAGTGCCGGGCTGCATGACATCGTTCACGATGCCATGGAACCATACGTGGTCTCGGGCGATCGGACGGATCGGATTGTGATCACAGGCGAGAACATCCGTTTCATGCCAAAGGCCGCCATGGCCCTCGGCATTGCGTTCAACGAACTCGCAACGAACGCCGTGAAATACGGTGCTTTGGCCAACGAGGCGGGATCAATCCTGATCGAGTGGGCCACAGAGACCGCGCCGGCTGGCCAGCGGCTGGTCCTGAAATGGCGGGAGAAGGACGGTCCCAGGGTCACGCCGCCCGCACACAAGGGGTTCGGATCGCGGGTGATCGAGCGTGGTCTGGCACATGAGCTGGCAGGAAGCGCGCATCTCGACTACCGGCCGGACGGCCTTGTCTGCACGATGAGCATCCCGGTGCCCGGAGCTGCCCGTGACGGATGAGCAGCTTTCCGGAAGCCGCAGATGTCTCCCTTGGTTTCCGGCGGGCGTGCGCGCGGTGGCCAGCGCCTAGCGGTCAACAATCTTTCCGAACCGGAAGTAGACATCGGCCTTCATTCCGGCCGCAAGTTCCCCCGCTGCCGTCAATTCGACCATGACTTGCACCACATCCACGTCGGTCTGATTGCGCGATCCGGGAGGCTCGAGACGGCCGGGCTCGACGAGCGGCGCGATCGACGAGACGATTCCGTCGAACTCGCGACCGGGAAACGCCGCGGCCCGCACCGATACCTTCTGCTTCACCTTGACGGATCCGAGGTCGCGTTCGTCCAGTTCGGCGCGCACGCAGAGCGCCGACAGATCGGCGAGCTGCAGCAGCGGCTGTGGCGAGCCGGCTGAGACCATCTCGCCCGCCCGCACATTGACCTGAAGCACGGTGCCGTCGATCGGCGCGCGCACCGTCATCTTGTCGAGGGCGGATCGCGCCACAGCGTATTCCGACCGGGCGATACTGAGCTGGCCCTCCAGCATGGTGGGCAAGGGGCTGTCTTCCTCAAGTTCTCGAAGCTCCTCCTGGCGTTTGGTCAGTTCGGCCTTGGCCCGCGCCAATGCCGAGCGGGCCGTGGTCAGGCCGTCCTCCGGTCCGCCCTTGGTCCGCAACTCGGCAGCAACCCGATCGACGATGGCGCGCACGGCATACGCCGACTGTTCGGCATCGGCCACGGCATCCCTGGCCTTGCGTCGTGCGTTCGCGCTGCCCGCCACCGATCTTTCATCCCGTGCGCGCTTGCGCAGGGCGACTTGCGTTTCGGCTGCGGCCAGCCGCGCGGCGAGTTCATCGTCAGCGAGATGGATCAGCGGTTCGCCGGCAAACACCTTGTCGTTGGCTTTCGCCAGCACCTTGTCGACGACCCC